>JBGCEN010000026.1:0-20076 GCA_045106435.1 Rhodothermales bacterium | reverse complement strand
ATTTGCTGTGCCATGTGCAACGCGCCAGTGCCGGTTACCAAAAATGGCGCGTTGAATATCCACTGATTCCTCTGCGAGGCGTATTGCGCCGGCTAAATCTCCATTATTGGCTTTAACCAACGCAAGGTTGTTCAGCGAGGCGCTAACATTTGTATTGGTATTGCCCACTTGTTCTCTATACGCAGCAATAGAGGTAGCAAACATGGCTTCTGCCTCCTCGTTTCTATTTTGATGATAGAGCGCAAGTCCCAGATTATTGGCACTATGCGCTGTCTCCAGGCTCCTTTCACCCGTAAGTGCAATGCGCATATCATAGCCTTGTCTCAGGTACTCTTCTGCTTCTGCAAATTGCTCCTGAATCCTTAAAACATCGCCAATACTGTTAAGAATACTGGCATGTAAAAGGTCATCTGATGGATCGAGGAGTAAAACTTCAGCCAGCGCTTCTTTTTCGTATTTGATCGCTTTATCGTATGCTCCCTGGATTTTTTCCAGTTCTGCAAGTCTGTGTTTTATTTCGATGACATCTTTATGCGGCATAGCATAGAGGCTATCAGCAAGGGCTACACTTTCTTCTATCAAAGCACGGGCTTCGTCATAGTCGCCAAACGTGTAATACATGTTACCAACAACCCCGAGGGCTCTTACCTTGACTTCTGGTTGATCCTTAATGCTTCTGATGGTTGCTCCACGCTGCAAAAGGAAGTCCCTGACGCGCAGGGTATCTATGCGCATAGCCTGATTTGAGGAAGGCTCTGCTACATCAAACAGGTTAATCATAAAAGAGGCGAGCGCTTCAGAGGTCACTGCTTCTTTCCTGACAGTACTCAACGCTTCGTCGGCTGTCTTTCGTAAGTTGAATTCTCGTATAGAGAAGCCGGCGATCAACAAAAATAGAAAGGCGCCTACTGCCAAAGGAAGCCGATTACGGAGAAAGAATTTGCTGGTGCGATAATTCGGTGCATCTATACGCGCATCAATTGGATGATGACTCAGGAATCGCGAAATGTCCTCGCTCAACTGAGCGGGTGAGCCATACCTGCGATCTGGCTCTTTTCGGATGGCCATCAGCACAATATGGTCCAGGTCCCCGTCGATTTGTTTGGTTAGCGCTTTGTGCGTAGTGCTTCTTGCTTCGCCAATTTCACGTTCTGTATCTTTCCGCACTTTGGCACTGATACCTCTTTGCCGGGAAAGAACCGCGCTTGGGCGAGTGGGGCTTGCATCACAAATACGCTGCTCGATTTCATACATCGACAGGCCAGAGAAGTCATACGGCCTCACGCCGGCAAGCAACTCGCAAAGCAAAATGCCCAATGCATAGACATCTGTGGCAGTAGTGACAGGTTCTTCCTTTACCTGTTCTGGTGCGGCATAAGCCAGGGTAGTAAGCTTCGCCGCCTCCCGCCTTTCGTCCATCGGTGCATTGGTATGCTCCGGCTCGAACGACTTGGTAATGCCAAAGTCTAGCACCTTGGGAATCTCTTGAGGTGTCACCAGAATATTCTCTGGTTTGATGTTTCTATGGACGGTCAGGCGTTGATGTACAATTTGAACTGCGCTACAAACTTTGGCGAAAAGGTGCAGTCTTTGGGTAATGTTTAGCTGGTTGTGATCGCAATATTCTGTGATAGGCTGCCCTTCTACAAGCTCCATGACCAGGTATGGCCGGCCATCTTCGATCACACCTCCATCAAGCAATTGGGCGATATGCTGGTGCTTGAGGCTGGCCAGAATCTGCTGCTCCGCACGGAAACGCTCAATATGCTCCTGGGAATTGAATCCCCTGTGCATGATTTTGATAGCAACCTGTTGTTCATAGGTCCCGTCATCACGATGTCCGATGAATACTTTACCCATGCTTCCTTCTCCAAGCAAAGTGCCAAGGCGATACGGGCCAACATGGTGCAGTTTTTTGGGTGGCTGATTTGTTGGTGGCTGATTCTTTGGCGGCCGGTTCGCAGGCGGCTGATTCGCAGGCGGCTGATTCTTTTGTGGCTGATTCGCAGGCGGCTGACTCTTTGCTGATTGAGCAGGTTCGAATTCTTCTATATGCGGTATTTGGGCAAGCGATGTTTCCAGATAAGCCTCTTCCTGGGCAGCTGCGTCGGCTGCCAGGAGGCTTTTAATTTTTTGTAGTAAGCCGGGCACCTTGGCACATTCCTGCTCAAGGTAGGCTTGTCGCTGTTTAGGCGGCAGTTGTAGCACTTCATGAAAAAGTGTTGCAATGCGTTCATTCATGAGGTGAAGCTGTGCAATGTTTAGGAAATTCCCGAGTGCATGGGAAATTAGGGCGATACAACAGTTGGATACTAACGCTAGCTGTAGTTAAACGATGCGTGCCATAAGGGTAGTTACACCAGAAGGATAAAAAAGAGTCGCTCCGTGTGGTGGTTTTTCCTGATTTGTCGTGATGTAGTTATGACATTACTACGAAAAAAGGTTAATCAATTCACACATCGTGCCATGAACGCGAGTATTTTGCAAACTACTTGGCGTCTATGCTGAAAAATCTATAACAACTGTGATGTTCTTGCGCTATACAAAATGTGGGTTGGCTTTTGGTGCATTTGAAATTGGCTTAATTTGCAAATTAGATTCAGGTACCTTGCAACTTCGGCGCGCGATTTGTGATTTAAAAAATTATACGTGCTGCTTATCGGTGCGATCTATAATCATTAGGCGTTGATTGGTGAAGTAATGCGTTTCTGGTACATGAAGAAAAATGAGGTACAGCGCATCTTCTCAACTTTTCTGTATACAACTCTTTTTATCTCTTCCTTTACGCTGTTCTCTTCCTGTAGCGATGATTTTATTGATCCGTTTGAAAATGATGAACGGTTCTTTACGATTTATGGTTATATCGATGCGCAGGAAATTAGCCATAAAATCCGCGTCATTCCTGTAACAAGACAACGGGCTGTTATCATACGTGAAAGTGATATTCAAGCAAGATTGGATGCAGAAGTGACCATTTCTGATTTAACGACGGGCGAAGTTTTTGAATGGGTTTATGGCCTCGAAAAACTGGAGGATGGGACTTTTGCCCATATTTTCAGGACAGATTTTATTGTTATACCTGGCCGGCGATACCGACTGGACGTTACCCGGTCAGATGGCGTCCGAGCGTGGGCTCAAACCCGGGTCCCCAATATTCCCGACTCCGCGTTTTACGAATTAGGCTCTGTCAATTTTTCTGCCGATTCTTCGGAGGTTTCTCAGCAAGTATTAATCAACGGCGATCTGAATCCCTGGCGTTTTGAAGCGATTTATTCCTGGCGAGGTGATCTGTTTAACCGCAGGGTGTTTGTGCCTTATGGCCGAAGAGGAAGTGCCAATGGAACAGAAAGCTGGACTACGTCCCTCAGCATTTCAGATGATCAGTCGGCCGTTTTTGAGACCATCAAGGAGTCTTTGAGAGCCGGCAAAATTATGGATGATACGCCACTTGTTTTGACGACTGCGGGTTTGCGGATGACCATGCTGGATACAAACTGGAAATTCCCTGAAACCGGAGTTGATGTAAACGAACTCACGCTGCCCGAAACCACGACGAATATAAACAATGGATATGGCTTCTTCGGGTCGATTGGGTACTACGTACAAGAATGGGATGCCTGTGATTTGTCTGGGCCTTTGGGATACGAATTTGCAGAAGAAAACTGCGGCGACAGGGACGAGGAAGAGTAGCCTGGCACCTAAAGCCGGCTCAACTTTGTCCTTTTGGACAAAGTCTCGAATATCGAACACCGATCAAGGAATGTCCAATTTTGAAATGCACCTCGGAAATAGATCGTAGACAGGTTCTTAGAACAAAGCGCTCATCTGTACACGCAGGGTGTGAAGCGTTGGGGCATCTGCCGGCGAGCGGCCATCGTAGGCAAAAGAAAGGCGCAGGAATTGATTCAAGGTATAGTCCCCATTTAAGCCCCAGAGATACGAAGTGCCGGCGCCTCTGCCGTCAGTTAGCTCAAACAGGGAGAGGCCCAACGCTTCTCCTTCTAACTTTACAAACGCCACTTCAAATCTAGCAGAGACCTGTGCCTTGCGTATTTTGCGGAGCCTGACCTCAAAGGGTAGTTTCAGCACACTTGCAGTTCTATCACCGGTATTGTCTGTTTTCTTCGCCCAGTCGCTGCTGCCTACAAAGGACAGCGTGTTGGTCGGACTAAAAGAAATTTCCGGCTCAAGTCGGATGCCTTCTATATCATAACGACGTGACGCAAACGCTTCACTGCCTAACCTGTTGTCTTCTGTTTCAGCACGCATTTTAAAGCCCCACTTGCGTGTTGGTGCAAAGCGGCCTTCCACGCTCCATACATTAAGAAAGCGAGACTCCTCGCCGGCGGCTAGCTCGGATAAACTGCGTAGTTGATTAAACCGAAAATCGAGTCCAATCTTCGGAATTGATCGAAAAAGCAGGAGGTCCTGACTAAATCGAATACGACCATTTAATGTATTAAGGGAGCTTCTATACTTATCCAGGCTCAACAGATAAATCTGGGCAATATCCTCTTCCCTGCTCTTTTCCTGCACCTCGAACGTTGTTCGAGAAGATACCTGCCGCAAGATCTTCTTTAAACCTGCTGCCTCTTTGCCCCAGATACGCGACGGTTCAAATTGTAGCCGAACCCGGGCTCGCACGCTAATGATAGAAGAAAGACTGTCTGACGGAATAAACGTTTTCACATACGCGCCTTCGTTTGGCGTACGCTCAGGCAGGAATTCATCGATCTGTATGGCACCATCTTCATTCACATCCTCCCAAACATATTGCCCCAATTCAGGGCCAGTTCGTATATAAATCTCTTGAAGCGTTGGTGTTCGCTCTGTAGAAGCCTCATATCTTGTGGTAAGTTCAATGGCCTTTTTTGCCGGCCGCCATTGCGTATTCCAGCGCAATAAAACAGACTCAGCATCTTCACGTCGTAAGTTGGTTCTGAAGTATTCACTGAACCGTCGCACGCGATACCCGACGCTGCCATCTGTATTAAACACTGTCCCAGGCCTGTAGTTGAACTGTGTTTGATAGGTCCAGGCCTTTGATGCGTCCCGCAGTTCCCCTTCAGCCCAATCCTGTTCATCTCTGAATTCCATCAGTAGAGAAGCCTCCAAACGCTCTGCCCCCCAAGAAATACCAGGACGGTATTCGGTAAAGGACAAAGAGGCCATCGTCAGGCTATCAGTACTTGCTGCCCGTTGTTCTCTTCTTTCTTGCTCAAACTCAAACCGTGGTGTAAACCTCCCGCCAAAGATTGGATGCTGCAACGCACCCTTTTGTCGGAACCAGGATCCTTGTTCTGCCAACACATTATCATCACTGGAGATGGACTCTATGAGATAAGACACCCGATCAACCAAGCCAAACTCAGCAGCGTTTCGCCGGCCTTTAAAAGCACCTGCCAAATCGAGGCTGCCTATTTCGCCTTTCACAAAGAGCTGCGGATTGAAGTACACCGCCAGGTTCGCTTCATCTATTTCTTCATCGCCGGCATTTAGCACGCCTCCCGTTGCGCTCACGGACCGTGCGTTCAAATTCCACTTCCGCCCAAACTCGACCGGCCTGATTCGATCAAAAGACTCAAAATTGGCACCAATTTGCCTGCGAAACCCTTCCCCCTCAACATGCCCCCGTTCAGCAAAGCCAAAGCTTACAGGTATAGGCTTTATGCGTATCCCTGTCTTATATGCGTGATCAATGTCGTCTACCCCATCAAAAGAAGACAGCCTGTTTTGATCATTAAAAGACCTCGCCCATTCACCAAATAATTCTACATTTTGAATAGGTTCAAGCCGTCCGTTGAAATCAAGCACATTATGATTCGCCGGCTTCGGCAAGATGCGCACAGGTTCGTATTCACCCTGCCCTGCTCCACGGTATTCGTACAGAATACCATTAACACCACGCCCCAGGCGTACATAGCTACCATTTCGCGAACCTACCCGCGTAAAACGTACCCTGAACACCTCTACAGAATCAGCCGGCCGGGTTTCTACCGCCACAAAAATCGTATCGCTTTCCGGATTTTCCGGTATAAGGAGTTGGCGAATATACTGGACATAAGGTGCTTCAGGGTCATATATAACGGGCTCTGCACCAGAACGCTGTGCCAGACCATCGCCTGCCGAGATAATTTGCAGAGAGTCCGCAGAAGTAAGCCCAAACTCTTCATTGAACAGATCGCCGTCTGCCTCGCGGACAAACGTGACGCCAAACGATGACCGGGCATTGCCATTTTTCGCCGGCCACAGATTTGCAGTAACTGCAGCACCTGTGAGTGTTCTGCTAAATTGATTGGTGGTGTATTGAAACTCTACATTGATACGCCGGTCGCTGGTAACAATGCGGTTAGGCGTAAAGGTAATCTCGCCCGTCGCATAATCCACGACGTAGTCGTTCGTCTCACCACGAATCATGGCAACGCCATCCAGATAGACAACCTCGGAGCCGGCGACGATAATGATAAACTGCTCTCCGTTTTCGCCTTCCAATCGGTACGGTCCCTGGATTCCGTCGATGGGTTCAATTTCCTGCGTACGAAAAATGCCCCGCGAGGTCGCGCCGGCCACATCTATCGTCACTGCCGGCTCATTTCCCCGTACAGAGGGTAAATCACTAAAAAGGTGGATGCCCTGCAGCTTTCTGGTGAACCGGGCAAATTCTGAATCTTTGTAGTTGATATCAAAGTCACCCAACTGTACCGTTCCTTTGCGCGACTGAATCTGTATAAACACACGGTCAAATTCATTTAGACGCTGCGTTGTGCCCTCTGGCTGGATGGGTGTATTCTCATCTGTAAGCACAGCCTGCACATCCACCCCATCCACAATCTCTCCGGATAATTGCATGCGTAATCCAGACTCAACGGTGACGTCCCGATTATTGCCGGCTACAATACCTCTTGTTATTGAACCTGAACGCTGCACTTTTGAATCACCAAAAGGATCTCTTGCAGACTGGGATGCTCTTGCGGATTGTGCCTCAAGATCCTCAATAACATTGGACGTATCAGCAACATCCTCCAGTGACAATCCTTCTCGCAAGACATATGATTTCTGGAATCCGAACGGCAGTGTTCTGTAGCGGGCAACCAGCAATCCGGCAGCAGTCGAATCGATTAAAGTCAAAAGGCCGAATCGGTTATCAAGCGCATATTCTCCCCGTTGTAGCACCCGGCCTTCCAGAACGAACTGTTCGCTGTTTGCCACTACAAAAGGCTGCAACGTCACCTGTTCACCCGGACTCACCTGCAGTGAATCTACCACGAGGCCGGCAACCACGTCTTCACGTACCTGTCCTGTAGCCATCTGGCTCGCATAGATGGGAAGTGTAAGCAGAATGAGTACTGAGAGTCGCACTTAAGGTATAGGATTCTGTGACAGCTAGTTTCTGGCAACCAATAACATTTGGCAAGATTCCAACGAAAAGAGGAAATCGTACCAAGTTGTATGAACAAGATTTTAATGACGAGTAAGGAAGCCGTCATGCTGAACGAAGCCGAAGGATCTCTCGAATCACAGTTACATGCCTTTGCGTTAACTAAAGACCGTTTTGTCGTAATTCGAGATATTTCGGCAGGCTCAAGGTGACGATCAATTTACCCGACACTATACACTCGTCAGACTACTAGAAGGCCAGTTCATTCGTAGCGAAGTGCGATAGATTATTGTTTTGATTTGAGCGCAAGTTGGATGGAAATACTCTTCTAAAAACCTTGAGTTTCGATTATGAGGTATCGGACAAGCGCATTCTGCAACACAACTCGACTTAGAGGGCAACTAAACCCAGAGACTTCGTTGTGAGCAGGTACATATTGTTATTGAAAAAAGCTACATCTACCAAATCGTTTTTCAATTCAAACCCATAGGTATTTTCTAACAGGCCTCTTGTTTGGTATTGCAGCACTTTTTCCTCCAATACGATATACAATTGATCTCGATGCACAAGAACAGCCTGTACATTTGCACAAAGTCCCTCAGCAATTTTACGATCAAAGCCGCCAAACGCATCATACACCATAATTGCTTCGTGGGCACGATCAGCAACAAACAGCGCGCCTTGCGCATCCAGTGCGAGAGAAACAGGTTCGATCAGGCTCCCCGCGCCCTGATCATACGCTCCGATGTACTGAACAATATTTCTATTGTTATCCCATTTAACGACAACATTGCTCAGCTCATCAATGGCATACATTTCGTTGTCAGACGATGTAATGACCCCAACAGGCCGGCCCGCGCCAAACCCGCTTAATCCTTGCTCTCGTTGCCTGTATGCAGGCTCACTGCCAAAAGCGTCTCTATTTTCGGTGGATGCGTCTTCCACGGCAAGGGATTCAAGAAACAAGAAGTCTCTCGAAAAACGCTGAATGCGGCCATTGCCGGCATCTGCCAACACGAGGACGAGCCCGTTCGTGACATCTATATCAGCCGGCGAATCAAACTGTCCTTCACCATCACCCGGCCCGCCAAACTGATTGATCAGGTCTCCTGTACTTGTGAGCTGATGAACACTATGGGTGCCTTTATCAACTACATATAACCGACCAGCAGGATCTATGTCTAGTGCAGCAGCTTCCTCAAAGCGTACCAGTTCCTGAACCGAAGTGATCAACGTATCTATCGGCTGCGCAATACTACTGCCGGCAAATGGAAATGCGGCCAGTGCACAGAACATTGCAAAGAATATCGCGAACATTAGAACACGAGGGTTCAGCTTTTGCATAGGGTACGATTTTGCATGGAGTACACTTGTGCTTTCTTTACGGAATCAGAGCCATGATGCTTCTATTGGTTTTCATTTATCTGTGAACCAGATCTTTTTCCTGATCTCCTACTCAGCAGACAAACGAGACAACCCTTTCTTCCCAATATCGCGTCTGTATTGACTTCCTTCAAAGTCGATACGCTCCACGGCCTGGTAGGTTTTTTGCAGGACGTCTTCCAAACGATCCCCAAAAGCAGTAACACCCAGTACCCGACCGCCTGATGTCTCAATACCGCCGGTCTGGCCACTCCGCGTACCTGCCTGAAATACAACAACCTGCCCATCAGCCTCAGCGTCTGCTATGCCTTTGATTTCCTTGCCTTTCGGATAGCTTCCGGGATAGCCAGCCGAGGCCAGAACGACGCAAGCTGCAGCACCGCTGGAGGTCATATTTTTCAGCTCGTGCCCTTTCCTATCTACAAGTGTATTGACAATCTCAAGCAAGTCTCCTTGCAATAACGGAAGTACCACCTGGGTTTCCGGGTCACCAAATCGGCAATTAAACTCAACAACCATTGGGCCCTCTGTGGTCATCATCAGGCCTGTATATAGAATCCCGCGATAGGGCCGGCCCTCCATCTTCATCCCATGCAAAGTTGGCTTGATGATGGTCTCTTCTACTTCTCGCATCAACGCAGCGGTGATAATTGGCGCCGGCGCATAAGCACCCATACCGCCCGTATTAGGCCCTGTATCACCGTCACCTATGCGTTTGTGGTCTTGTGCCGGCGCTAGTAATACGTAATCCTCACCATCTGTGAGCGCAAACACGCTGGCCTCTTCTCCTTCCATGAAGGCTTCAATCACCACCGAGGTGCCGGCGTCTCCAAACCGACTCTCCTTCATAAGGGCATCGAGCCCCTCCATGGCTTCATCCAGCGTATTACAAATCAATACACCTTTGCCGGCTGCCAAACCATTGGCCTTTAAGACAATGGGCGCTCCCTGACTATTGATGTATGCTTTAGCCTCGTCATACTGATCTGCTGTAAAGGTACGATGTGCTGCAGATGGAATATTGTGCTTCTCCATAAATGCCTTGGCAAAAGCTTTGCTGCCTTCAAGCTCTGCAGCGGCTGCATTGGGTCCAAAAATGCGCAAGCCGGCTGCTTGAAATGCATCAACGACCCCTTCAACCAATGGCTGCTCAGGCCCAACAATCGTCAAATCGATCTCCTCCGTCTGAGCAAATTTCAGCAACTCCGCTATTTCAGTTACCGGAATTGGAATATTTTTGCCCAATGTAGCCGTGCCTGGATTACCCGGGGCAATGAACAAAGCCGGCTGTGCAGGACTTTGAGACAACTTCCAGGCAATCGCATGTTCGCGACCTCCTCCTCCTATCACCAATACTTTCATACGATCTAATTCAGGTTTTGCAGTTCTTAGCTCGACTTTGTCCTTTTGGACAAAGTCTCGAATATCGAACACCGATCAAGGAATGTCCAATTTTGAAGGGTTTTTAAGCGCTATCTCGATGTTAGCCATACCTTTTGAGTCTTCGCCGTTTAAGTTATCCAGGTCTGCTTGGTAAACCGAGACGTATAAATAATCGAAAAAGACCTTGGTGGCGCTAAAAAGAGGCTTTGACATTTTCTTATTGGACAAAGTCGAGCTTAGAAACTGTTGAGATTTAATCTTCGCAATTGAGAGAGATGAGATTTTGAGTGATTTTGAATACGACTTTTTGAGCGCATAGCAGCGTTACGTGTGACACGAGGGCACAGCCCGACTGATGCAAATAAAAAAGCGGATTCAAAAGCACCAACAGATCGCTCGCTCAATGTGAAGATTAGATCTCAACAGTTTCTTAGTCTGCTCTGTTTTGCAAACAGTATTCAGCAACTAAATATCCAACAACTGCTTACTGAAAACTGACTACTGAATACTGCCAACTTAATTTATCTGCTGGAATGTAAACAAGGCTTAAGAAAAAAACACAAACTGCGATAATCGAAAAGGGTACATCATGTAAAAAAAACAAAAGGTCAACCATGTACGGAATGGTCAATCGTGCTATAGAGCAATTCATTAAAAAGTACCATGGAGAAGCTGTTTGGGAACGTGTTGCGTCAAAAGCAGCCATTCACGAAGGATTTACCAGCATGGAGCAATATCCAGACTCAACCTCGGTGGATCTGGTTGTTGGCCTAAGTGAAGCAACAGGCAAGACTCCGAGACAGACGCTTGCTGAAATCGGAGAATACTGGGTTCATTTTGCCTACGAAAGCGAGTACGGCGAACTGCTCGACATGGCAGGAGACACATTACCCGAAGTGCTTTCCAATCTTGATGACATGCACACGCGGGTAGGATATTCTTTTGAAGACCTTCAACCACCTTCTTTTTGGGTAACTGACCTTACAGAAGATTCGATGATCTTGCATTACGCATCATCTCGTGAAGGCCTTTCCCCCATGGTTGTTGGCCTTGTTCGCGGATTAAGCAAACACTTGAATACGGCTTGCTCAGTTATACAGGTTGGCTTCAAAGGTGACACCAGCAATCATGACGAGTTTGCTGTTGCTTTCGAGAAAATTGAGCAAGAAACGCTGTTGCCAAAACAAAAAACCTCGGCAAACTAGCTTTGGTGTCAAGTTTTAGTTTTAAACAGCTTTTGTATGAAGAGAGAAGAGAAAAAGAGGGAAATAACGAATTCTCTTCCCTTTCTCTCATGCGCTCTTATACAAACGTTGAAAAGCAGAACAACAATTAACTTGACACTACACGAGTGAATCATCTTGTATACAAAAAAACTAATGGTATAGCCATCTGGGGTAAACGTGCTCGATTTAAAATCAGATCTGCTGGATAAAGCATTCCCCTTTCACCTGGTGCTGGATGAATCCCTTGTGATTATCCAGGCTGGGCATTCCATCAGCTCTCTTATTTCATTGGGCCTTACAGGGACATCATTTCTGGCCCACTTCGAAGTGCAACGGCCACGCATCCCCCTTTCTTTTAAGAGCATTGCCTCACTGTCCGGTAGAGCGGTCAACGTTTATAATCAGGCATCCGGTCTTTCCTTTAGATATCAAGCGCTTTTCGATGCTGCATCAGAGAAGCTGTTTTTACTGGGATCCCCAGTGATCAAAGACAAATCAGACTTTAAGACTTATGGCTTAAAGCTCAAGCATTTTGCTGCCCATGATGCGATGCCTGATTACTTGATGGTATTGAAGCCCAAGGAAATAGTAATAGCGGAAAAGAATCAATTAATGAATCTGCTGAAAGAGCAGAAAGCGGCACTAAAGAAGGCACACGACACCCTCGAAGAAAAAGTACAAAGCAGGACACGGGATTTGCTCGAAGCAAAAGAAATGGCAGAAGCCGGCAGCAAGGCTAAAAGCGAGTTTCTAGCAATGATGAGCCACGAAATCAGAACCCCGATGAATGGCGTCATTGGCATGGCTCAGCTTTTAAAAGACACGCCACTGTCCACGCGCCAGGAGGATTATCTTCAGATGATCATGTCCTCCGGCGAAGTACTCTTAACGATTATAAACGACATACTGGATTTCTCCAAGATAGAAGCCGGCCAACTCAAATTGGAGAAAAGAGCATTCAGATTGTCAGAATGTATTGAACAAGCCCTGGATGTTCTTGCCCTTTCTGCAAATAAGAAAGGAATTGAGATTGCCTATTATATGCATCCTGAATGCCCCCAGTATATCACTGGCGACTCCACGCGGCTTCGGCAAATCCTTGTCAACTTACTGTCGAATGCAGTAAAGTTCACGGCAACAGGTGCAGTAACAATAAGTGTCTCGTCAAAAATACTCAGCCTGGGCAAGTCAGAATTGCATTTCGCCGTCAGGGACTCAGGCATTGGTATACCGCGGGACAAAATAGACAAATTGTTTAAGGCGTTCACGCAAACAGACACCTCTATCACACGAAAATACGGCGGTACCGGGCTAGGGCTTGTTATTTGTAAAAGCCTGGCAGAACAAATGGAGGGGAAGATTTGGGTAGAAAGTGAAGTGAATATTGGATCTACCTTTCATTTCACAATCCAGCTTCCTGCCAGATATAGTCCATCCAGCATCTACGCTACCACCCGTGAAACAAGCCACCGCTCTTTAATTATCGACAAGAACGTGCGCCATGCAAAACTGATGGCTGATCGTCTCGAGAACTGGAGTATTCATTCTACGATTGCCCCTTCAATTGAGGACGCAATAAAACAACTGAAGACCGGCCACTTCGATTTTTGTATGGCTAATCTGGCACCGGAAGAAACCCAGAAGCTAAGCGAAGTCATTGGTTCGATCGGTCAACCCCAATCCGTACCCGTCATTTTTCTTACTCCTGGTCAAACCAAGGACATCAACAAAGGACAGCCTAATTATCATCAGATCACTAAACCCGTAAAGGAAAAGCATCTAGCCAAATTTATTGGTGAGCTATTCCCCACTGAAGCTGCCCACAGGCAAGAAGAACAATACCAGTATACTGCCGAGAAATATCCTTTAGATATCGCATTTATAAGCGCCAATAAGTTGTTTTCAAAGATAAGTCTACAACTTTTTCATTTACTGGGATATAAACCCCGCATATTCGAAGACATACCTTCAGCCATCTCTACTTTAAGCATGGAATCTGTTGATGCAGTTTTCGTGGATACCCTTGCAGTTTCTTCTCATGAGGGTGAAACATTGAAACAATTATGGGCTTCAAGCGCTTCTCACACACAGCGTGTAAAAATAGCCCTTGTATCTGAAGCTCAACCACCAGAAGAGCTGCATGTGCAGGATGCATTTTTTGACACAAGCCTCGCATACCCGTTAAAACTCGAAGACTTAACAGATTGTTTGCGCAAAACATTCGCTTTGCGAAGCGCTTTTATAAGCAGCGTTCCTGTATAAAGGAACGCACAATCTGTTTACTTCACGAGTTGTTAAGCTTCTTTTGCGTACCCCGCAGCAACTTCCCGGATAAAATATAGCGTACAATAGATATGGCAAAGCCCGTTTTTGACATTGATGATGCCTTCCAGTTCGAAGAACTCCTTTCAGAAGAAGACCGCATGATAATGGAGGCGGCGCGTCAATATGCCCAATCCAAGCTGGAGCCTCGTGCACTGGAAGGAAACCAGAATGAAGTGTTTCATCAGGAAATCGCTCAGGAATTAGGAGAGCTGGGCTTATTGGGCTCTACGATACCACCTGAATACGGCGGCGCCGGCGTCAGCTATACAGCTTATGGTCTTATTGCCCGCGAAATAGAGCGTGTAGATTCTGGTTACAGATCTTTTGCCTCCGTTCAGTCTTCCCTTGTCATGTACCCAATTTATGACTTTGGTACTGAAGAATTACGCCAGCGCTTCCTGCCCAAACTGGCTACGGGCGAAATGATAGGTTGCTTCGGCCTTACAGAGCCGGATCATGGATCTGACCCGGGCTCGATGAAAACAACCGCATTGAAAGTGGATGGTGGATGGATCCTGAACGGATCCAAAATGTGGATTACCAACTCCCCTATTGCAGACGTGGCTGTGGTATGGGCCAAAGCAAAAGAAAAAGCGGATGACCCAGGTGTCATTCGTGGCTTTGTCGTTGAGAAAGGCTTCAAAGGATTCACGGCCCCCAAGACCGGCAACAAAATGTCTTTAAGGGCCTCGATTACCGGGGAGATTGTGCTACAAGACTGCTTTGTGCCAGACGAAAATGTGTTTCCTGAAGTGCGTGGCCTAAAGGGTCCCTTCTCTTGCCTAAACAATGCTAGATACGGGATTGTATGGGGCACACTGGGCGCAGCCGAAAACTGCTATCATCGTGCACGCAAGTATGTGATGGAGCGCAACCAGTTTGGCCACCCACTTGGGTCCATGCAGCTTGTTCAAACCAAGCTGGCCAATATGCTGACCGAGATCACAAAAATGCAGCTACTTTCCCTTCGACTGGGACAGTTAAAAGATTCGCACCGTGCAGCGCCGGCGATGATTTCTCTAGCCAAACGAAACAACTGTGGCACTGCGCTCGATATTGCCCGTGTTGCACGCGACATGCTCGGAGGAAACGGTATTACCGGTGATTTCCGGGTAATCCATCATGTGGTAAATCTGGAAACGGTGAATACCTACGAAGGTACGTATGATATTCATGGCCTTATCCTCGGACGTGAGATTACGGGTATTCAGTCTTTTGTACCCCTCGGAAATCCAGAATAAAGCCTCCTGCAACGCCTTGCGCCAAGGAAAAAAGGAATCAAAACGCAGAAAAGCCCGCGCTCAAATATACTTGAGCACGGGCTTTTTCATGCCCTTCTTATTTCAGGCTAACATCTCCACCAGCAAGTCTTGAGATCGTCCTGCTCTGCTTGCACGTCTGTTTACCAATACGCCACTAAAATTCCATTCTAAACAGTATTCACACCCCACCTGAACATGTTCTTAACAACTTGGACCTAGTCTCTAGAAGCCACGCAAAAGGAGGCAGATATGGAGCATTTACGCTGCAACTAACCCTCCCCTTTCTGACAAGCGGTAAAACACGCAACCAACAAGGCCTTTATAGAGGTTCATAATGAAAAAGACGATTTATATTCTTGCACTATTTTTTGGAATCACTCCATCCGTGTATGCTCAGAATTTCTACGATATAGACACAATAAACACCATTGAACTTACTTTCACAGAATCAAACTGGGATCAGATCCTGGATGATCTATATGCTGAAGGCGAAGAAGACCGGCTTGTTGGTACAGCGATCATCAATGGTGTACAATACGACAGCGTCGGGGTGCGATACAAAGGGAATAGCACGTATAACCCAAACCAGATCAAGAACCCTTTAAATATCAAGTTAGACCACGTTGTTGACGACCAAGACGTGGATGGGTATGGCACCCTGAAACTCGCAAATGTCACCAACGACCCCAGCTTCATGCGTGAAGTGCTCGGCTACGAGATTGCCCGTAAATATATGCCGGCCAGCGAAGCCAACTTCGCCAATGTGTACATCAACGGGCAGCATCTAGGGCTCTATTCAAATGTTCAATCCGTTGACAAATTCTTTATGGGCACTCATTTCAAAAACGATGAAAATGCCCGATTCAAGGGTGAATTAGCCGGAGACGGCCGCCCTTCACTGGTCGATGTGTGGAATTACCGTGGGGCAGATTCTACAGCATACTTTGATTTTTACGAGCTAAAATCTGATTACGGCTGGGATGCACTGCTTAACTTCCTGGACATCTACAACAATGCGCCTGAACGCATGGAAGATGTGCTCAATGTAGATCTGCATCTATGGATGTTGGCTTACGATATTCTCATGGTGAATCTGGATGCACCCGTTAATTTTGCACATAACTATTATTTATTTCAGGATAACACAGGGCGCTTTAACCCCATTATTTGGGATTTGAATGAAAACTTTGGCGTGTTCACCCAACTACTTGCCGGCGGGCAACTGAACCCAAGCCAAATGGACCCTTTCCTCAATGCCACGCACCCCAGCTTCCCCATCGTAGGCAACGTGCTCTCTGATCCAACCTATCGGAAGATTTACGTGGCGCATATGAAAACTATTATGGAGGAAATTTTCTCTAATCAATGGTACAAAACCCGTATTCAGGAAATACAGAACGTTATTGACGCAGACGTGCAGGCAGACCCTAATAAATTCTACACCTATAACGATTTCTTAAGCAATGTAGACAATGCCATTGGTGGAGGCGGCCCACCGGGACCAGGCGCCAGATCAGTTATTGGGATCACGGAATTGATGGACGCCAGAGTGGAATACATCAGTGCGCAGTCTGAATTTCAAGCCATTGCGCCGGCGATTAATAACCTAACCAGTTCGACCAGCCAAACACTACAGTATTCTCAAGCGGAAATCACTGCCGAAGTAAGTAACACCAATTCGGTAATCCTCGCTTATCGTAATAGTACAGATGACGCTTTTACAAAAGTGGACATGAAAGATGATGGAGCCAATAATGACGGTCTTGCGAACGATGGCATCTACGGCGTAAGCGTAAGTACAGCAGCCAGTGATGTCCAATATTACCTATTCGCAGAGAATGATGAAGCGGCCACGTTCTCTCCCGCACGCGCTGCGTATGAGTTCTACACCATCCAGGTTGTAGCCGGCGATGTGGTCATCAACGAATTCATGGCAGACAATGACACGGTAAATTCTGATCAGGATGGTGATTTTGACGACTGGATTGAATTATACAATGTAACGTCTGAGCCTATTTCACTAAACGGCTATTTCCTTTCTGACGATGGCACAGACTTGACCCAGTGGGCTTTTCCTGATACAACCATTGATGCAAACGGCTACCTCATTATCTGGGCTGATAACGACACGCTGCAAACAGGATTACACGCTAATTTTGGCTTATCAAGAAATGGTGACTCCATTTATTTAACGCAGTCTGATACAACCATTATTTCTGATGAAATTACCTTTGGCGCACAAACTACCGACCTGAGCTTCGGACGTTTTCCAAACGGAACTGGAGATTTCATAGAGATGACGCCATCCTTTTCGACAGAAAACAGCAGCGTTGGAGTAGCTATTGAAAACGAGCCTGCTGCATCAGTCCCGGGGCAATTTACTGTTGGGCAAAACTACCCGAATCCATTTTCTTCAAGCACCACCATTGATGTCTCATTGCATGAAGCAAGTTACGTTTCGTTAGAGGTGTACAATATGCTTGGTCAAAGGATGGAGACCCTGGTTTCTGGCAACCTGCCCGCCGGCCAATATTTGTATCACTGGCAACCTGAGCTGCAAGCTTCCGGCGTCTATTTCTACACGCTAAAAGCAGGAGGCTTTTCAGAAACCAAAAAGATGTTTTTTCTGAAATAACCGGATCCTATCAAAATCATTGCACTGTAATTATAGAGCCCGAGCTATTGCAGCCCGGGCTCTATTTTGTACTCCATTTTCAAACAGGTGATACTACTGGTGGCGCAAGCTTGTAATCGGATTGGCAAAGGCCGTCCGAAATGATTGATAACTTACGGTCAGCCATGCAAGGACAAGAACAGCAATGCCGGCCAGGGCAAGTGTCCCCAATCCTACAGGGACGTGGTAGGCAAAATCCTGGAGCCAGTTTGTCATCGCAAAATAGCTTATCGGTGCAGCAACAACGAAGGCAATAACGACCAGTTTGGCAAAGTCCTTGGAGAGCAGCATGAGTATATTGGTATGCGATGCCCCCAATACTTTCCGCACGCCAATTTCTTTTGTGCGTTGTTGTGCGGTAAAAGTCGCTAGTCCGAGTAAACCCAGACAAGCAATAAACAACGCGATCAGCGTGAAATAACTCAATAATCCTCCCAGGCGTGTTTCGGTCTGGTACATCTGATTGTATGAATCATCCAGAAACTTGAATTCAAAAGGGTATCCAGGCGAAAACTCAGCCATTGTGCGCTCGACAAATCCAATCGTTTCTTGCATACTGGCAGCATTCACTTTTACGAAAACCCGCTGGTAAGCAAACCACCACCCTGCATCAAGGAAAAGGGCAACGGGTGCAATTTCCTGGTGGAATGAATGAAAGTTATAGTCTTTGATTACGCCAGTCACGCGGGCTTCTCGGCCGTGGAAATTTAACCACTTTCCTTCAGCAGTGTCCCAGCCGAGCTGCTTCTTGAACGTCTCATTAATCAATATGCCTTCTTGCGCGTCAGTTGAGATATCTCTCGAGAAATCCCTTCCCTCGACCAACTCAAGGCCAAACATATCAACATAATCGTGTTGAATTATCGAACGATACACATGTACACTTTGTCCTTCTTCTCCCCCCTCCCATTCATTTGCCCTGGACGCAGCATCTATGTTTGTGGGATCAGCCTGGGCAGCAGTAACACCCAATATATTTGCGTTTGATTCCAGCGTTTGCTTGAGTGCCAAATATCGATCATCAAACAAGCTGCGGTCTTCAATTTCAATCAGTAATATTTGATCTCGCTCAACGCCAGTGTTTGCGTTCTCGATAAAATGTAGCTGTCGTTGAATTACGATGGTCCCCACCACCAGAGCGATCGTAATAGCAAACTGGACGACAACCAGCGAATTCCTCAGGGTTGCCTTGCCGGCACTTCGATTCAGTAAGCCTTTCATCATACTTACTGGATTGAACGACGACATCATCAAGGCTGGATAGCTGCCGGCAAGAATGCCAACGCCCAGACCAATGAATAACAACAAGAGTACAAACCCTCCATTTGTAGAGAAATTGAGCGTCATGTCTCGCATTGTCAATTGACCAAAGATTGGCAATAGCATAAACACCATCACAACAGCAATGACCAGCGCCAAAATGGAGGGCAAAATGGCCTCGCTCATAAACTGTCCAACCAGTTGCCCTCTACGGGCACCCATCACTTTACGAACACCTACTTCCATGGCGCGCGTTGCAGAACGTGCTGTCGCCAGGTTTATATAATTGATGCACGCAATCAGCAAAATCATAAAGCTGATCAGCGAAAACAGATACACATATTTTATGTCTCCATTGGCCTGAAATTCTGCATCGAGCCGGGAATGCAGATGGATATCTGTCAATGCCTGAGGAAAAAACGTGCTTATTTTCTCAGGATTGTTTTGGTAAAATTCAAGCTGTCCAAGGTGCTTCTCTCCAAGATTAGATAACTTGCGCTCAAATTCAGATACGTTGCTATTTTCGCGTAATGCGACGTAGGTAAGGTAGCCATTGCTTTCCCAACGGTCTATCCACTGTCTGTGCTCACGCGAAGACATCGGCGGTACGATGTAATCAAATGAAAAGTGGCTGTTCGCCGGCGCATCTTCAATCACACCAGAGACTAGCATCTCTTGCTTGTCATTCTCCACTTCACTTGACAGGGTGAAGATCGTAATGACTTGCCCCATGGGATCTGCATCCCCGAAATACTTCTTCGCCAACGACTCAGTAAGCACAATAGAATTCGGATCAACCAGCGCAGTGCTGGAATCTCCATGAATCATGGGAAAGCTGAACAACTGAAAAAAGTGCTTGGTAGCGTAGATCCCTTTTTCGCGAAAACGTGTCTGCCTAAAGTCGATAAATGCATTCGCTTTGGCGATTTGAACTGCATACTCAACTTCAGGAAATTCTTCCATCAACGCACCAACCAAAGGCGCCGGCGTGGGCAATGATTTATTATTTCCGTTGTATATGAATTGCGGGGATTCCTTAGCAATTCTGTAAATTTGATCAGACTTATCGTGAAACGTGTCGTAGCTCAATTCAAACTGGACAAACAGGCTGATAAGAATAAAGCAGGTAAGTCCGATTGCCAGCCCCGAGATATTGATAAAAGCGTATCCCTTTTGCTTTTGCAG
>JBGCEN010000025.1:0-7396 GCA_045106435.1 Rhodothermales bacterium | reverse complement strand
GCAATTCGCTGGGTGCCTCTTAACTGGAATCCGTACGAACGGTTAAAATTCTCAATCGCAATATCAGCCGTGGTATGGTGCGCAATGTGGTTGTATTGCTCAACAAGATTCCACAGACTTGCCATTGCAGAAGGCATGCCTTTTTGGGTAGAAAGGTCTGTCATTCGCAAAGCGTATGACGCCGGTAATCCTTCAGGCACGACCTCCATAAACGCCTGCCGGTAAGGACCCGGCATTCTGACGATGTTCGGCTTTTGAACAAATGCACATTCTGCCATTTCTGGATCTATAAACCAGCCCGGCTTAAAAAGCCTTAGCGCAAGAATAGCATTGCGGGCTTCTTCAACCATCTGGTCTCTGAGCCGCTCAACTCCTTCATCAAAAGATTCATCGGAAACCAGCGGAAAAGACATAACCAGACATGGAGGAGGGTCAGGCCCAATCTCAGGTGCATCATCTTCTGAAAAGTTATCCAACTCATACTTGAAACGTCGCGTCCACGCTTCGGATCTTTGTAATAATCGCCACTCCTCTTTGTAGGGGATCATAACACTGACCGCACCGCCAATTAAACCGACATCCTGGCTGTCTAAAGAGGCGCCCCATAAAGGGAAATAACCATGTAATATGTTTGGGGGCAGTTGCGTCATATCAATGCTTCCACCTCACGAAACTGCGTATGCATGACTTTATGGTAGGCTTCCTCTGAATAAGCCTTCTTTAACATCATCGCAATCGAAACCTTGTCATACTGACGTTTATTCAGCGCCATTGCCTTGATCAGTACCTCCCGCAAAAGAATACGGCCCAACCTGAGGACATGCTGATCAGAAGCGTTCAAATCAGACATCGCCATCTGTCCGTGTATGAGATTGCTTCGAAGTCGGTGCAAGCCGGCATAAGACTGAGCAAGTTGCTTTAGGTTTTGCCTCGATTTACTAACCAGTACAGCCGCGTGCTCGCCAAATGTAGATGTGATTTTCAAGTCGTCTACTACGCCATTGGCAGGCACCAGCAAATTTTCGAGTGCAGCAGTACAGTGCACAAAATCGTTCACGTGATGCACGCCGTTCTGATCCCACCATGCATCTGGACGCGCTGTTCTTACCAAAACCTCAAGGCCGGCATTTATCCCGGGCAATGTAAATTCATCCGGGTTATTTCTTTCGCACTCATCCTTGAAAGCAAGTAATTCAAAAACAACATCAAGCGAGCGTAGCGCTGCTGAATCAAAGAGATATACGATCTGGTTGCCGTCCAGAATCCATTCACGTTCAAATGGCCCGACCAATCTGTACGTCGCAACACCGGCTTTCAAATTTACGCGGACATAATGGACAGAGAGCTGTGGCTCGGGCAACCAGGGCACACGTGCATCAAGCAAAAGCGCCTGATAGAACTGATAAATCCGATCGCTTACCTGGGTCAGTACCGCCTTAAGATCACCTTCAATTTCTGCTGAGGCAATATAAAAAGCCGGCCGTGACTCATTGTACTCGGCTGCGCTATACGGAAAGGATGGGTCGAGCTCACACCACTCATCAAACGTTAAATTGCCAATCCTACCTTCAGCAACCTCATGAGAAGACAGACTTGCATCAAGCTGAACTCCTGGAAGATGTGCAAACCATTGAACATGCATGTCAGTCTTCCATCCTAATATATGTGGGGGCGAGAACGTTCACAGTCTTATATACAGCAGCAGTATTACTTACGTTAGTTTATTAATTTCAGCAGTACTATATCCACTCCACACCCGGCACGCCGGCGTCCTTCATCCAACTTAGTACTTGCATTACCTCTCTCCTTCGTCCCGTTGCTACACGTATCCGGTGACCATTCTTAAAATGGATAAATAACCAATTAGGTATCGGAGGCACGCGTCCAAGCCGTACGATAGCTGTCCAGTCGCGCGAAAGTCGTAGATGTGTTATGTAGTCAAAGGAATATCCTGACCCCATCCCTTCTTTTCGCACAAGACGCGCATCACCATTAATCTCAAACACACCCATCTCTTTTTTCCGACGCAAACACCGCCATTGGAAAAAGATACCGCCAAGAAAAACCAGTGTGCCCACCAACAATGATCTTGAATGCATCCTACCCTGCGGCAAATCCCACCCTATTATGATGATGCTCCCGTAGATCATGAGCATACCAAAGACAAACAGCACCACAGTGACAAGTTTGCCGGAAGTTGAGCAGAGCAAACTACCCGTTTCTCCCACTTCAACCTTGCAATCGTGATTTTCAATAAAAGTCTGCCGCGTGGACTGTTCAGAAATGCTCACAAATAATCTTGTTGAGTTCTTATCTACTTTTCAGGTGGTTGCTCCACCCCATTGTCTCTTCTAATAAACTTCTATTACAATTTAATTTTTACAACGCATCTATAGACAAATAGATGTAACAAGGATGTGTCCAAAAAACTCAATTCCATATTCTGCAACCAGAAATGAACGAGCGTATAATCATCCTGTCGTCCCATCCTCCCATCAATTTTGACCAGCCTTAACAAACATGTCAAGCTGCGAGAGAGAAAAGTAGTGAGAGCATACGTTTTTCTCTCACTACTCTTTCTCGCCATTTCCAGATCTAGCCTTTCTCTTTGACGCGCGCAGCAATATTTGTCAACTCTTTTTGGATGTCCTCTTCAGATAGCCACTGACCGCGGGTCATTACACCAGATCGTTTTTTCAAATTCGCTACGTTATCCAGCGGGTTTTCGTTCAAAAGAACAAGATCAGCGCGATGCCCGGTTGCGACAAGACCAAATGTATCCTGCTCTTTAAAATACTCGCCTACATTGGCAGAGCCCGTCTTGAAGATTTCATAGGGAGTCATACCCACATCTGCCATGCGTTCCAGTTCAACATGGATGGAGAACCCCGGCACACTGAATTGCTGTGGAGCATCTGTGCCCATCAGGATACGTGCGCCGGCATCATTCAGCGCAGCCAGAATATTATTACGATTATCAATTCTATGCGCGGCAGCAACTTTATCAAGTCCAGGATCAGCCAAACGCCGACGATGCGAACTTAGCCAGCTATCTACAATATTCTTCGGCATATATTTTAATTCTGGCAATGTGCTTACAGATTCCATGGGTGTTATCGCATACAAATGCTCCCAAAGTACCATGGTAGGTATAACCCATGCCCCGGAATCTACCGTCAGCTTAACAGCTTCAGCAATGGATGCATCAGAAGCCGGCTTGCTTGTCCCATCGACAAAAATGGTATATCCATCGATGTGGTCGAAGGTCTCTTGTCCCATTGCGATCGCATGAGCGAGCCCCACGGTATTGGGCACATGGCCGCCAAACCGGATACCCAACTCATTTGCGGTATGGGCCATTGCATCAAATTCTTCCAGCGAAAGCCCCGGATGCACCTTCAACAAATCCCAGCCTTCTTCTTTTTGCCGGCGTACTTTCTCAATCGCCTGATCTGGAGAACTAATCGACCCGCCGCTAAAACTCGGGCCGGCCAGGTACAAGGTTGGTGAAATGATCTCATTTGCATTCGCCCGTGCCTTTATATCAAGCTGACCATCGTGCCCGAGCATCCCGCGTACGGTTGTTATGCCGTTGGCCACGTACATGAAGAGAACAGATGAAATGTATTCTGCCGACTGATTGGGCGGTGGAATATGTCCATGCATTTCTGCAAGTCCCGGCATGAGGTATTTGCCGGCGCCGTCTATTTCTACAGCTCCTTTGGGAATTTCAACAGACGCATGCGCACCTATTTCGGTTATCCGTCCATCAGCTACGATGACTGTCTGGCCTTCAATGACGTGCTCTTTATCCATCGGCACGACGTTTACGTTTACAAATGCATAAACATCATCTGCTTCGCCGGCACCTTGAACAATAGGCTTTTCAGCACTACAGGCAAGCAACAGACTTATGAATGCTACAAAAAGTACGTTTTTCATGGCTTTTTTAGGCAATGATTTCATTAATAACCTTACCGCTCACATCCGTAAGGCGGAAGTCACGTCCCTGGAAATGATAGGTTAGTTTCTCGTGGTCCATGCCAAGTTGATGTAACAAGGTGGCTTGCAAATCATGTACGTGCGCGCGACCACTAACGCCGGAGTATCCAATTTCATCTGTCTCTCCATGCGTGTACCCTCCTTTAAGGCCGCCGCCAGCGAGCCACATGGTAAAAGCATCTCCCTGATGATCACGGCCTACAAAGGGATTGTCAGTACCTGATCGATTTTCCAGCATGGGTGTGCGGCCAAACTCTCCGCCCCACACAATAATGGTTTCATCTAGCAATCCACGCTGCTCCAGATCCGTGAGTAAAGCGGTAGTGGCTTGATCCGTTTCTTTACAGCGATCAATAAATCCGTGTAGCAAGCCTTCGCTTTTGCCGGCTCCATGCGCATCCCAGCCCCAGTGAAACAACTGTACAAACCGGACCCCACGCTCTACCAGCCGGCGCGCCAGCAAACAGTTGTTTGCATACGATGATTCTCCGGGCTCTGTACCATACATCTCATGTACGTAGGCTGGCTCCTGAGAAATGTCCATTGCTTCAGGCACGGACATCTGCATTTTAAACGCCATTTCAAACTGAGCGATACGCGACAGCGTCTCCGGGTCGCCCACATCCGCGTGCTGAATCTCGTTAATCTTGTTGATCGTATCGATAGATTGCCGGCGCAAATCGCGGCTCATGCCCTTGGGATCCGAGAGATACAACACAGGATCCCCTTCAGAACGGCACTGCACACCCTGATATACGGTGGGCAGGAAACCACTGCCCCAGGCACTTTTGCCGGCACTGGGCTCATTCTCACCAGAAACCAGCACAACATAGCCCGGCAGATTTTCATTTTCAGATCCTAATCCATAACACACCCAGGATCCCATGCTCGGGCGTCCGAGTCTAGGCGAACCTGAATGCAGGAGGAGCTGCGCCGGCGCATGATTAAACTCATCTGTGTGTAGCGCCTTCAGAAAAGTTATTTCGTCTGCTTTTGTAGCTAAATGCGGTAACCTGTTGGAAATCCATGCCCCTGAATCTCCATGCTGCTTGAACGTGGCCTGTGGCCCAAGCATCTTGGGAACGCCTTTAATAAAAGCAAACCGCTTGCCCTCAAGAAGCGAGTCTGGACAGTTCTGTCCGTGCAGCTTCGCCAGCTCAGGCTTGTAATCAAAAAGTTCTAACTGCGAGGGAGCCCCTGCCATGTGTAGAAAAATGACATGTTTCGCCTTTGCAGGGAAATGGGAGGGCAATACACCCAGGGGAGTGGTCCGCCCTGCTGCTGCAACGGACTGCCCGGCCGTATTACACCCGAGCATGGAACTCAGCGCTGCAACACCCAGACCGGTGGTGCAATTCCGGAGAAAATGCCGGCGGGTAATGTATCTTAATCGTTCGTTTTGCGCTTCCTGTAACAGGCTCATCTTAAACGGGTCTTTCAGGTTTATCTTTTTTCAAACACCTGTGGTCGTTGGGAGAATCATGATTTTCCTTTGCAGAGTTTCACACCCAACGAGGGTACACATTCATTTTATCCTTTCATGATGAACTCGTCGAGGTTCATGATGGCATTTGAAACCACGGTCATTGATGCTGCTTCCGGGTCTATTACATCAGGTACAGCCTCGTCGACTAAAGGCGTACTATCTGATTGCATTTGGTCCTGGAAATCAAAATAAGCTTCTTTGTACAGATCCCGCAAGGCAGTTAGTTCGGCCGGGACAGGATCTCGCATTAATGCCAGCTTGAACGCACGAATCAATTGTGAATCAAGATCGCCCAGATTCTCAGCCAATACCCGAGCAGCCAATGCTTCAGCAGCTTCTACAAATACGGGGTCATTAAGCGTTACAAGTGCTTGCAGCGGTGTATTTGTGCTAATTCTGCGCGATACGCAAAGCTCTCTACTCGGACTATCAAATGTCATCATGGAAGGATAAGGGGCAGACCTTCTCCAATAGGTGTAGATCCCTCTTCTATGTCGATCTTCTCCTTCGCTCATTTCCCATTGCATGCTACTATATGGTGCATTCCAGATACCAGCCGGCTGATACGGATACACACTCGGCCCATACATCTTTTCGCTTAATAATCCACTTACCTGAAGCGCCTGATCACGGATTTGTTCAGCACTCAATCTGATGCGCGCGCCACGGGATAAAAGTTGGTTATTGGGATCAATGTCCAGCTTGTTCTGACTGCCATCAAATTGCTGGCGATAAGCAGCCGACATCACGATCTGCTTGAGCAAAGATTTAACGCTCCATTTGTGCTCATGTACAAATTGTAAAGCAAGCCAATCTAACAATTCCGGATTACTCGCCTCCAGCCCCTGCGTACCAAAATCTTCGGTTGTCTCAATGATGCCGCGCCCAAAGATTTGCTCCCAGAAACGATTTACGATCACACGGGAGGTCAGCGGATTTTCTGCACTGACGATCCATTCTGCCAGCCCAAGCCGATCTCTGGTATTTGTCGCTGGAAACGCATGCATTACTGCCGGCACACCAGGCGTTACCTCATCCGTTGGATCCAGAAAATTGCCTCGATTTAACACAAAGGTTTTTCTACGATCTTCTCCCACCAATTCTTGCAGGATGGGGGTATTTGTTTCAGGTTGCGCGGTAGCTAATGTTGCTCTTTTCTCAAGTAATTGTTCTCGCTCTCCTTTTGCTAACTGTGCAATCGAATCATGGAAGTAGAACCACTTCAGATTAAACAAGCTATCTTCTCCTTTGCGGGAAGAGAAAACAAAATACACATCGTGCGCGCCTTCAACGGCGGAAATGTCAAATCTTTTGATAGTGAAATCATTCCAGCCTTCAGTTACATCAAGATAAAACCGACCAATACGCCGGCCATTTTTTGCGCCCAGATGCACATTCACAAACCCGCCGGCGCCCCCTGAACTATAATTTACGGAGAGCTCGTCTACCCCCGAAAGATCCATGTTCTCGAAAGCAACAAATGAGTTATTGGTTACGCTACCAATTTGTTGCCCCCGAATCGTGACACCATCGTGTTTATCATTCTCGCCGGCAAACAATCGTTTACGCGGATAAAGTATTGCATCCCGTCTTGTATCCAGCGGCTGCTGTAGATTATCCACCTGCCCCTCTTTGTCTGCAATCCATGCAATCAGAGATTCAATCTCAACCCGCTGCGTATCCGGGTAAGACGTAAGCGTTGGGAATTCATCCGGCGTATCTTTGTCTTCTGTGTTATTCATGAATGCCATGGATTCGTAATACTCTTGATGAGTAAACGGATCGTACGGATGGCTGTGGCATTGCACACACGCCATGGTTGTCCCCATCCAAACTTCCCACGTCGTATTTGTCCGATCAATGACAGACGCCATCCGGAATTCTTCGTCGTCGGTACCGCCTTCATCG
>JBGCEN010000024.1:0-20798 GCA_045106435.1 Rhodothermales bacterium | reverse complement strand
TCGCCGGCCTGTTGAAAAAGGAAAAACATCACCAAATTCGCAAGAATGAGCCCGATCGTAACGGGTGCAAATCCTTTTATATTGCGATCATCATCACTGATTGGAAACAGCATAATTATTATAGATAGCGCTCAGGCATTTATTGTTCAACCATTGGTCTTTCGGCATCTACAGACTAATAGCTGGTGAAAAAGAGAGAACATGCCACCGGTCAACATACTTTTTGTTAACTTTTGCGGCTGATAAAACTTCTTTGTTTGTATAAACAAATATACGCTGGCATAATACAACGAGCATGATACAAAAAATAGCCATAATTGGAGTTGGTCTCATTGGCGGGTCTTTAAGCATGGCGCTGAAGAAACACCGAAAAGACCTCGAGATTATAGGATTTGACCAGACAGAGGTAATGGATGAAGCCCTGAAACGCCAGGCCATAGACTATCCTGCGGCTTCGCTGAAGGATGCTGTGCAGCAGGCTGATCTGGTTATTTTAGCGGTGCCCATAGCCAAAATCCTGCATCTCACAACAGAAATGGCTCCCTTTCTTCGGCCCGGCACCATTGTAACAGACGTCGGCTCCGTAAAAAGGCCTGTAATGGATCATGCGAGAAATGTATTACCCGCATCGGTTACATTTATTGGCGGGCATCCTATGGCCGGCTCGGAGAAAAGCGGCGTCCATCATGCAGATCCCTTTCTTTTCGAAAATGTCACGTATGTCCTATGCCCGCCCAACGAAATTTCGCATGATGCTTTTATCGAAAAATATCAATCGCTCATTGATATTATAAAAGCGATAGGCGCCAGAATTTTCATTCTACCGGCTGAAAGACACGATCGGATTGCAGCTGCGGTATCTCATCTACCTCAGTTGCTCTCAGTTACGCTCATGAACTACGTATCTGACTACCACGAGGAGGATGACGCATATTTGCAGCTTGCAGCCGGCGGCTTCAGGGACATGACCCGCATAGCCTCTTCTTCGTTTGAGATGTGGCGCGACATACTCGTAGCCAACGAAGGGCCTATTCTTGATATGCTTGCCGGGTTTGCCACATCGCTGCAGAAAATGCGCAATCGGGTGTTTGGCAACGATTTACAGCAATTGAACCGCGATTTCCAACAGGCAAGGATTGGCAGAGACCTTATACCGAAGCACTCTAAAGGTTTTCTACATCCGCTTGCAGATGTCTATGTATATGCTGAAGACAAACCCGGCTTCCTGTATAAGTTAATCGGTGTTCTTCACGAAGCAGAAATAGATATTAAAGATCTTGAGTTACTTAAAATACGAGAAGGCATTGAAGGTGTATTCCGCATTGGATTTACAGATAAAAAAATAGCCAAGCTTGCAATAGAAGTGCTTGAAAAGTCGAGCTATACAGCTTTTATCATGTAGAAAATGACTGTGGATTAAACAATTGTCATCTTTCCCCGAATCACGCTTTACAGACTAAAATTGCTTACTATACACCCGAATACTGCTGCTAAAACATCCATCCAAATCTCGCGCAATTACTCCGCAAGAAAATTCCGTGAGACGAACGCTCAATAACGGATTTAAGTTTAATTTTTTTTATATTACATCCTGGAGTTATTGTCTATATCCTCTTTGAATACAAATCTTTAGTATATCAGACTTCGGTGTTTGATTCTGGTAGTATTCGGGTGTATTATTTATCGGTAATAACAGTATATCAATTATCAAGCTCCGCGCGGTGGAGTATTATTTAATATCATGGAGCCCGAAACGTTAAAAAAAACGCCCTTGCATAAACAGCATGTTGAGCTCGGTGCGAAGATGATGCCCTTCGGCGGTTTTGATATGCCTGTTCAATACAGCGGTATCATTGACGAGCACATGACGGTTCGCAGTGCTGCCGGCCTCTTTGATGTGAGTCACATGGGCGAGTTCATGCTGGAAGGCCCTCAGGCCTTTGCCTCTGTACAACGTATTGTAAGCAATGACGCCTCAAAGCTCTATGACGGGCGTGCAATGTATACGGCCATGTGCACAGAATCAGGCGGTATTGTTGATGACTTGCTTGTCTATCGCAAGAATGAGTCGTCCTATTTGCTGGTCGTCAACGCATCCAATATCGAAAAAGACTGGGCCTGGGTTAACCAACATGCAGTCCCTGGCACCCATATAACCAACATTTCAGACAACACGGCACTACTGGCAATTCAGGGTCCCCTGGCAATGGATATTGTCCAATCGATAACGGACCTCGATATATCCGAATTGAAATTCTATCATTTCTTAATCCCTGAAGCAAGCGCGTTTCTGAATCTCGATAATGTAATCCTGTCGCACACAGGGTATACCGGCGAAAAAGGCCTCGAAATTTATTGCAATGCGTCAGATGCACCTGCAATCTGGACCGCCTTGATGGCAGCCGGCCAAAGCAAAGGATTAAAGCCAGCCGGCCTCGGTGCCCGCGACACTCTTCGTCTTGAATCAGGATTTTGCCTGTATGGCAATGATATCAACGAAGAAACGTCTACTTATGAAGCAGGTTTGGGCTGGATTACGAAACTAGACAAAGGTGACTTTGTTGGAAAATCCGCACTGGAGCGTATCAAAGCAGATACGACAGAGCGTAAACTAGTTGGCTTCGTTATGGGAGAACGGGGTATTCCCCGCCACGGCCATGCCATTGTAAATACCGCCGGCGAAGAGATTGGCATTGTTACCAGTGGCACACAATCGCCAGTGCTTAGCAAAGGAATAGGCATGGGCTACGTACCTAATGAACCTCAATACACATCCGTAGGGAGCGTTATAGGAATCAGCTCGCGTGGAAAGGCCCGCGAAGCAATCGTTACCAAGCCCCCCTTCCATAAATCCTGATTTAGGGAATGGCTAAAAGATTAGCAAAAGTATCCTCCACAAGGGGCGCCAACGCTCCTGTTATCAGCTACGAGCGAAAAAGCGAGCTGCTTGGCCTATTTATGATAGCCATCGCTTTTTGTGTGCTCCTGGCACTTATAAGCTACAAACCTACCGATAATATACTTGTCGAGAGCTACACTTTTGGTGAAGCCTTTGCGCTTGAAAACAATCGGGCTGAAAATGCACTTGGCCTCGTCGGAGCAACCATAGCTTATTACCTCATTCCCAACTTCCTGGGACTCTCTGTGTTAATCTGGCCGCTTTTGGTGCTGGCTTGGGGATATCTATTCCTGAGAAACCGCCATTCGCTATACTTGCCGATGTACACAACCTTTGGCCTTATTGGCACCTTCGAGCTATCCTGCTTTTTCGGCTGGTTCGGGACCACGTTTAATCAGAATTTTATCCTTCTGAGTGGCAGTGCGGGTATGGCTATGGCGGACTTTGCCATCCGTGCGCTCGGGGAAATTGGAAGCTTTTTTATTATTTCTGTTTTAATCATTATCACATCCCTGCTCGTAATTGATCGTGATTTCCAGAAATCGATGGATCGTCTGGAAGATGCAGCGCTCAACTTCCGCGATCTGTTTAAAGATTGGGGCGCAATTATCCGGCAGGATGTGTTTGGTAACAGAAAAGAGCGGCGCAGATTACTTGAGGAAGAGCGCGCAAGACAAAACGCAGATTCCGGGGTTGATATCCCCCCTGTGGTCAAAGCGAAAGAAAAAAAACCTGGCATCGCGGCTTCCCTCAATCCGTTTTCTTCGGGATCGTCAAAAACCAGCCAAACGAATGTATCAAGTGTACATTCCATAAAAGCAGAGACCCCGCCGGCACCGCTGCCTCATGTCCCTCAATCGGACATGTTCACAACACCGGTCCCAACTGAGCAAATACCAACACTCAATGACTATATAGCACAGAAGACCAATGCGCCTTCTGAGCAGGGAGAAATTCGCCCGGTATCTCCCTCTGCCCCTTCTCATTCTATTAGCAGTCTCAACCCGAATGCCATCAAGAAGGTCATTCAGCAAGACCCTGATGCCCCTCCGGGCGAAGTCTCGCTTAAGGTTCAGGAGCAGATAGTTGAAGAGCGTTCAGACAAGGTTACCAATTCTGCTGCCAATGTACCGTTACGCGAAGTTAGATATCGCTATCCTTCTGTCGAGTTGCTCGATACGTCGGAAGACCAGATGACGATTGACTACGCGGAGCTGGAAGAGAACAAACAGATTCTGCTAGACAAGCTGGCTACCTACAATATCCAGATTACAGATATTAATGCAATTGTAGGCCCGACCATTACGATGTATGAGCTTACACCAGCTCCCGGCATCAAGATCAGCCGCATCAAAGCATTGGAAGACGACCTCGCCATGGCAATGAAGGCTCGCGGCATTCGTATGGTTGCTCCAATCCCTGGCAAATCGGCTGTTGGGGTTGAAATCCCGAACAAGCGGCGCGAGCTGGTACGGTTACGTGATCTTATTGCTACGAAGAAATTCCGCGATAACAAGATGCGGCTTCCTTTCCCGATGGGGAAAACAATTGAAGGTCACGTCTTTATTCAGGATATCACCAGCATGCCTCATTTGCTCATTGCTGGAGCAACAGGGGCAGGTAAATCGGTTTGTTTAAATACATTGATCGCCGGCCTTGTTTATGCGTGCCACCCATCAAATCTGAAGTTTGTTATGATCGATCCGAAAAAGATCGAACTTCAGCAATATGGGAGAATGATCGACCACTACATTGCCATCCCTGAAACAGCCGAAGCGCCTATAGTCACAGACGTTGCGCAGGCGCTGGGTGTATTAAAAAGCTGTGAGAAGGAAATGGAGTTCAGGTATACATTGCTTCAGAAAGCAATGGTGAGAAGCCTGCATGAGTATAATCTAAAATTCCGAAACGGTGATTTACCACCGGAAGCCGGCCATAGACACCTGCCTTATCTGGTTGTGGTTGTGGATGAGCTCGCGGATTTGATGCTCACCGCCGGTAAAGAAATTGAAGGCCCAATCGCGCGTCTTGCGCAGATGGCTCGTGCCGTGGGTATTCACTTGATTCTTGCTACACAACGTCCTTCTGTCGACGTAATCACTGGTTTGATCAAGGCCAATTTCCCCGCTCGAATTGCGTTTCAGGTGGCGTCGAAAATTGACTCAAGAACGATCCTGGACCAAAACGGTGCACAAGGCCTCGTCGGTAACGGGGACATGCTTTATATGAAAGGCAGCCACGTAATCCGCTTACAGGGGCCGTTTATCTCTGTCAACGAAGTTGATTGCGTCACTGAATATATTGCAGAACAAGCTGGTACAGGTCCTTACTACCTGCCTTCTATAGACGATACACCTGAGCTGAAAATAGCCGGACAATCCCAGACGGAGACTGACGAGCTTTTTCAGCAAGCTGCACGAATTATCGTACAGACCCAGCAAGGGTCAGTATCTCTATTGCAAAGAAAACTTTCTATTGGCTACACAAGATCTGCTCGTATCGTAGATCAGCTGGAGCGTGTAGGCATAGTTGGTCCTTTTGAAGGGTCTAAAGCCAGACAGGTACTTGTACAAACAGAAAGTGAGCTCGAAGAGGTTTTCAATAGCATGAGTGTGAGGCATTAGACGCGTCCCCATGCAACGATCTGGTACTACATTCCCCCGTCTTGGTATTATGGGAGGCGGTCAACTGGGGCGCATGATGGCTTTAGCAGCCATTCCAATGGGTATTTCCGTACGCTTCCTCTCCCCTACCCCTGCCGGCCCGATGAGAGGCCTGGGTGAACATGTTATTGGTGACTGGAAGTCCGGAGAAGTATTGCGAGATTTTGCAGCCGGCTGCGATGCCATCACAGTTGAAAGTGAATGGGCACCGGCAGAATATCTCATAGATCGCCTGCCTGAGTGTCCTCCCATATGGCCGCATCCAGATACGCTTCGTCTGATTCGCGATAAAGGAATCCAGAAAAAAGCGCTCAGGGATGCTGGTTTGCCCGTCCCACCTTTTGTGTGCTGTCAAACAATTGAAGCTGCAAAAACAGCCGCCGCTGATTTTGGCTTTCCTGTGCTACTCAAGCGCTTTTTGGGTTCTTATGATGGATATGGCAACGCAACCGTTCACTCTGCAGAGGAAATCGAGGAAGCATGGCCGCGTTTATCGGACGAAAATGGCTTAATGGTTGAAGCGTGGGTGCCCTTTACGAGAGAACTGTCTGTATTAATTGCCCGCCGGCCACTTGGAGCACACGTTGTTTATCCAGTTGCGTATACAGAGCAAAAGGACCACCGATGCCATGCCGTTGTGGTGCCAGCATCAGTCTCCGAGGCAACGGCAAAGCAAGCAAAAGAGATTGGGCTTAAAGCTGTAGAAACAGTGAATGGCGTAGGCATTACTGCTGTCGAATTATTTGAATTAGCAGATGGTTCAATCCTCGTAAACGAACTTGCTCCCAGGCCACATAACACAGGTCATTACTCTATTGAAGGATGTTATGTATCCCAGTTTGAAAATCATGTACGCGCGGTTCTAGACCTGCCTCTTGGAAATCCTGCGTTAAGAGAAGAGGCTGCAGTCATGATTAATGTTCTCGGGCATCGAGACGGCACGCCTTCAACTACAGGATACCTGCAAGCCCTTGAAGTACCAGGAGCAGCTGTACATCTATATGACAAAATTGATGTTCGCACCAAAAGAAAAATGGGACACGTAACTACCACCGGAATGGACGCTCAAGAAGCTCGTGCAAGAGCAGAGAAAGCGGCTTCGTACATCCAATTATAAAATTATGGCCACAAACGTCCCGCCGATCATTGGCATCGCAATGGGCAGCGAATCAGATTTGCCTGTTATGGAAGAGGCCGGCAAAATACTGGCTTCTTTTGATATACCGTTCGAGATGCGTGTGCTCTCTGCTCATCGTACCCCACTGGAGATGCAGGACTACGCTGTCTCAGCTCATGAGCGCGGTCTCAAGGTGATTATCGCAGGCGCAGGTGGCGCTGCGCACCTGCCAGGCATGATTGCCGCCAGCACGCCTCTCCCGGTTATTGGTGTCCCGGTCCCAACCAGAAACCTTAAGGGTATGGACTCCCTGCTATCAATTGTCCAGATGCCAGGAGGTGTGCCTGTTGCGACTGTTGCGATAGGAGGTGCTAAAAATGCCGGCATTCTCGCAGCCCAGATTATTGCTACAGGAGACGCAACATTGCTTGCCAAAATCGTTGCCTACAAGGAAGACCTTATAAACCTCGTTGAATCCATGGATGCACGAGTTTCCGACAAGGGCCAATCGTTGCAAAAATAGCCTTGATAAAAGGACAACAGGTGACTTCTATCTCTCTGCCCCCCTACAATGAGCCTTTATAGCTCAGGGCCATTGATCTGAACATCCGATCTTCACTTGCCTGCTTCGCCTTTCAACTCCGCTCCTTCGTTTTCCTTTTTTGAATAGCGTGTTCGCCTCCTTACGCGCTCCAAACGCGCAGCTACAATTCTCTAACACAATCTAGACAGACAGACAACCTGTATTGCTGGACATGAATTGACGGGAAGCAAGGATGACAAGAGGATTCTTTTTATTTTTCGCCCCGTCTTCCTGTCCTCGTGTCAACAACGCATCCGGCAGTACTTGTCTGTCGAAGTACTTATAGCTGTAACTTTTTTAATCTTTTTACTTACGTCATATTGACAATACATATATTTATCATCAATATATGCATTGTCAATCCATACTATTTGTTAAAAGATCAAAAATGCCAGCAAAAGCACTTACAGGAGCATCTGCCCAAACGATCGTCCTGTCTATCCTGCAGCGTCAGGAAAGTTATGGTTACGAGATCATTAAACGCGTGAATGAACTTTCGAATGGCGAAGTGGCATGGTCTGCCGGCTCTCTTTACACGCTCATGCACAAAATGAAAACTGTTGATCTTGTTGATTCATTTTGGATAGAGAAAGAAGGCGAACGCCGGCGGCGGTACTATCGCATTACTAAAAAAGGGGCCGCAGCACTTGAGGATGAAAAGAAAGCATGGCTTTCAGTGCACGGAATTTTTGTGCAACTTTGGGACTTACAACCGAGTGTATCATGAAAAAGTCCAAACGCGATCCTAAACTCTTTTATGATAGACCTGGACTCGACTGATACCTGAACCGAGCTACATCTGTCCATCCAGTCGACGCGACAAATCTAACCAGTCAGTATAGTTTTTTCCAGCTAGAAATTGAAGTTATCCGGATCCGGACCTATACGGACACCCTGGTCCAAATTTTCGATGGCGGTCATCTCCTGATCGGTAAGTTCAAAATCAAATATGTCAACATTTGATTCGATGCGGGCTTTCTTTGCAGACTTTGGTATGGCCACAATATCCTTCTGATAGAGCCACCGAAGTGTTACCTGTACAGGGTTTTTACCATGATTATTCCCTATCTCTATCAATTCAGGGATTTCCATCACGCGCCCTTTCATGATCGGGCTCCAGGCTTCTAGCTGGACATTATTTTCCTTGCAAAACAACTGTAGCTCAGGTTGCTGAAGTCCTGGATGAAACTCGATTTGATTGACCATCGGCACGATGTTACCTGATGCCATTACATCTTCCAAATGGTGTACAAGGAAGTTACTCACGCCAATGGCACGCACTCGGCCTTCATTGTACAACGTCTCCAGCGCTCTCCAGCTTTCGTTATATTTACCTTTAACAGGCCAGTGCACTAAATACAGATCCACATACTCAAGACCCAATTCGCCCAGGCTTTTTTCGTACGCGCGAATTGTGCTGTCATAGCCTTGATCAGAATTCCATACCTTGGTCGTAACAAAGATGTCTTCCCTTGCGATGCTTGTATTGCGGATGGCTTGGCCTACGCCGGCTTCGTTTGCATAAACTTTGGCAGTATCAATACTCTTGTAGCCTCCTTCGATGGCCCAACGCACCGCATCTCCCACTTCACTCCCTTCTTCCATTTTGAATACCCCCAGTCCAATACGAGGTATCAATACATCGTTAGACAATGGTAAAGCAGATGATAACCCTTGTTCTTTCGTCAATGTGTTTCCCTCGTATGGTTTAGGATGGTGTATTGTCAAAAAAGCCTGAAGCTACGAAGCTGTCCTGTGTTCTCCCACGATACAAGCATAGTTATTCGCCGGCATTGGATTCTCCGTATCCGACTCATAAACACCTTTGCAACTTACCCCGGTATATTCCATCACTTCCAGCATTTCCAGATGCTTTGCTATAGGAATACGCCCCGGTTCATAGGTAACTCCCGGTATTACTGGATCTATGAAGTCGCCATTGATGAGGATGCCATTCAGGACATCACGACAGTTACGATATACATGACGAATGGCTAGCGGGCTGCCAAGGTCATGCAAAGACCAGGTACTAATGATAGCGTCCACTGGTGTTTCAAAATGGTTCGCAAGCAGATCTTTGGTCAGATCCATTTGCACGAAGCGAAATCGACCTTCAAATCGTTTAATCCGCTCCCCGGCAATTTCAAGCATCTCCCTGGAAAAATCGATACCAACGTAATCAATCTTCGGACATATCTCCAAAATAAATTCAGCCAAAAAGCCGGGCCCAGTCCCTAGCTCTACCACAAGCGCATTATCTCTGGTATGTGCCTTCAAAAGGCCGGTAATGTTTTCAAACAACTGCTGCCGCGCCGGCGATATACTAAAACGCTCAGCCCACTCCTTTACATAGACCTCATCATGAAAAGCATGATCTGCACCTACGTATTTCATGCGCTAACTGGCCAATACGATGCGGGCAAATCGACGCTTACCCACTTTTAATACAAACGGCGTGCGTGTTTTCAGGTCGATTTCTTGTCCCGGGTCGCTTATCTTTTCGCCATCGATAGAAACAGCATTTTGCTGGATCAGCCGGCGGGCTTCTCCATTAGATTTCGCCAGGTTTGCCTCAGTAACTAACCGGTATAGCGGGATGTTAAATCCTTCTGTAACAGATGGAGCAAACTCTTCGATCTCATCAGGCACACCTCCTTTTACTACGGTGGTTTCAAAATGAGCGCGTGCTTTATCCGCTACGCCTTTGTCGTAGTACATTTCGACAATTTTATATGCCAGATCGTGTTTGGCATTACGCGGATCTTTGGCAGCGTATTCTTTTAAGGCAGCGAGCTCAGCAGTTGGTATGTCTGTTGCCAACTCGTAGTACCTGTAAATCAGTTCATCTGATATGGAAAGCGTCTTACCATACATCTGATCAGGAGCCTCGGAGATACCAATGTAGTTGTCGAGCGACTTCGACATCTTCTCAACACCATCCGTACCTTCGAGAATAGGCAATGTAACGCATACTTGTGGCTCAAGGCCTGCGGCTTCCTGAATTGAACGCCCAACGAGCAGGTTGAACTTCTGGTCCGTGCCTCCCAATTCAACATCTGATTCTATCGCAACAGAATCCTGCGCCTGCGCCAGCGGATATAGAAACTCATGTACCCCTATTGCTTCGCCATTTTTGTATCTGCGTTCGAAGTCATCTCTCTCTAGCATACGGGCCACTGTGTATTTACCCGCCAGCTCAATAACATCCCTGAAACTCATTTGGCCCAGCCAATCTGAGTTATACACAATTTTGGTTTTTTCCGGATGTAATATTTTGGTAGCCTGCTCAAAATACGATTCGCCATTCGCCCGGGTGTCTTCTAATGTGAGCGGCGGGCGCGTTTTTGATCGCCCGCTAGGATCACCAATCATACCCGTAAAGTCGCCCACGATAAGGATCGCTTGATGCCCCAGGTCCTGAAATTGCCTTAACTTTCGCAATACGACCGAATGCCCCAAATGTAGGTCAGGCCGGCTGGGGTCACATCCCAGCTTAACATTAAGTGGTTTTCCCGTTTTGTAGGACTTTTTAAGCTTTTCAACCAATGCCGCTTCGGGGAGTATCTCTTCTACGCCGCGCTTAATGTGCGTCAGTTGCTCTTCTACAGGTAAAAAGGTTGACATCGGTAGATTGTAGGTTGTTGGTGTACAGATCAAATAGCGTTATTGAATCCCTTCTTTCATCACACGATCGAGCTTCCGCTTGGACTCGCGATCAGCAATATCGGATCGCTTATCGAATAATTTCTTGCCTTTAGCCAAGCCAATCTCAAGCTTTACTTTGCCGGCTTTGAAATACATTTTTAACGGGGTAATGGTAAATCCTTTTTGGCTGGAAATGGTATCCCATTTTTTCAATTCACGGCGATGCAGTAATAGCTTCCTGGGCCTCAGTGGGTCATGATTAAAGTGCCCGCCATGTTTAAAAGGAGAAATATGGCACGACATAAGTAGTAACTCACCATCAACAAACGAACAGAAAGCTTCCTGTAAGTTTGCTCGGCCTTCCCTTAGAGATTTCACCTCTGTCCCCTGCAAGACAATACCAACCTCAAGCGTCTCACTGATGTGATATTCGTGTCGCGCTTTACGATTCGTGGTAATTATTTTGATGCCTTCACTCATGGCTTCATCTCCCTAAAAGATTGTTTTTTCTTTTAAGGTTAATACAGGTTACAATTTATAGTAGTGGACCATCATCCCCATCCGCTTCTCCTTCAGGCACCTCGTAAAAAGGCAATGGTGCCATGTCGTCGACAGCATCATTGTAATACAAGTAGTCTTGAAAAGAAGTAATACTTGCCGTTGCCAGATCGTCCAACCTGTAGCGAAGTCCTTCTTTATAAAACTTGTGCAACTCCTCAGGCATGTCTTCTTCAGCAAGCCATTCCTCTCTGCGCAATTCTGTATAGCTCGCTATATCACGAATGATATTCACTGCCCTGCCTGAAGCCTCCCCATTACGCATGGCAAACAGACCCCATACCATCGGGTAATTTGTCAGCTCAAACCAATCTCGTCCCAGATCGATCGACACACCCTCTTTCAGTTCGGGTATATTTCCAGTTGTTTTGACAAGCGTACCTTCCAGATCTTGGAGTTTAGCAGCTTCAGCCAAATCTCCTACAAAAGGTTTAAAGGAAGGAGACAGATCATAGTGCTCCTTCAGAATGACTTTCGTAACAAGTGCTTCCTGGGCAAGACTTGGATCAATCCAGATCGAATCAATGGGTTGCCCTATGCCTTTACGCAAATTGAGCTTGAGAAAAGGGAAGTCCCAAGACGAAATAGCGACTGCCGGCAGAACATCGAACAGTTCGTGATCGAGGAAAACGGACAGCGTGGGAAGCAATGCAATATCTACTTCGCCACCAACAAGGGTATCACGAAGTGGCCGCCGGGGCAGACGCACAACCGTCAATTTATGATGTGCAGCCAGTTCCTCTGCGGCTCTTGCAAAAAAATCAAGGGCAGGTTCATCCCAAACAGCAATACGCATATTTTAAGTCTGGGATATCCAGTAGAAAACTACCGGCGAGACATGTTTTCTTTGATACGTGCAGCTTTACCGCGAAGATTGCGCAAGTAATAAAGCTTGGCGCGACGGACAATACCGCGACGGACACGATCTATTTTCGCAATTTTAGGCGAATGGAGCGGGAAAACACGTTCGACACCAATACCATTGGAGATTTTACGAACAGTGAACGTTTTCCTGGATCCTTCTCCTTGCTTGGCAATTACCACGCCCTGAAACTGCTGGATACGTTCCTTTTCGCCTTCAATAACGCGAACGTGTACATTTACTGTATCGCCAGGATCGAATTCAGGAATATCATCACGCAATTGCGTTGCTTCAATGATTCCCATAATGTCGTTTGCCATGGCTACCTCTTCTAAAATATGTTTAATTCTTCAGGTTAAGTATTGATAGCAGTATTAGAGAAACAAGATCTCTACTGCTTCAACAGTAAACCGATTTATGTCAATGTAAATTTTCAATCGTAGGTGACTCAGATTATTCAATCTTGGTCATCAAGTAAATCAGGCCGGCGTTCACGAGTTTTCTCTTCCCGCTCTTCTTCGCGCCATGCGCTAATAGCAGCATGATCCCCAGACAGCAGTACCGGCGGCACTTCCATGTCGCGGTAATGGGCAGGCCTTGTAAACACAGGCGCCCCCAATAAATTGTCCTGGAAAGAATCAGAAAGCGCAGATGCTGCGTCTCCCAAAACACCCGGAACAAGCCGAACCAGCGCATCAACCAGTACAAGAGCCGGGAGTTCCCCCCCACTCAATACATAGTCACCTACAGATATCTCACGTGTTACCAATGCATCTCTGACACGCTGATCAATGCCTTTATAATGGCCGGCAAGCAAAATAACTCGCTTTTTAAGCGAAAGCTCGTTTGCTATAGACTGTTTAAAAGGCTCACCATCTGGCGTAAGGAAGACAACTTCATCAATGGTCTCCCCTTTCTCCGCAGCTTCTCTTTGAATTGCCTCAATGCAAGCAAAGATGGGCTCAGGTTTGAGCACCATTCCAGCTCCACCACCATATGGATAGTCGTCAATTTGTCGATGTTTATCCGTTGCAAATGCGCGAATGTCATGAACCTTGATCTCAACCAAACCTGCCTTCTGGGCCCGCAAGATAATACTATGCTTGAGCGGACCTTCAACAATACCTGGTAATGCGGTTACAACATCTAAGCGCACAGTTACACCTTCATTTAAACATCCAACAACCCTTCAATGGGCCGGATGACGATAATTTGTGCATCAACATCAATCGTTTCAATGAACTCAGGGACAGCCGGGATGAGTGCATCCTTCTGCCCTGCTCTCTTTATTACATACAGGTTATACGCCGGCAACTCAACGATTTCACGTAGCGTGCCAACCAGTTCTCCTGTATCTGTTTCTACTTTGCTTCCTATCAACTCATGCAAGAAGAATTCGCCCTCTTCCAGTGGTGGGAGTTGATCTTTTGAAGCAAACAGTAGCTGATGCCTCAGCGCATCAGCCGAATCACGGCCTTTTACGCCAGCAAAGAACATTAAAACAACAACGCCTTTCTTCGATTGCTGTAATCTGGCGCTCTCTACTTTATAAAGCGTTGAAGAGTTTTCATCGACTCCGACAAAAACTTCCTCAAGCTCAAGCAAACGCGCTGGATCATCGGATTCAGGTAGAATTTTTAATTCACCCCGTATCCCATGACCCCGAAGGACTTTCCCGATTGTCAACATACCCAGCTCTTTATTTGCAGCCATAGAACACACCTGCTTTCAGATGGGGTGTTGTTGTTTTAAACAATCAGATTTAAGCGTCTTCTTTTTTCTCAGCGTCAGCAGCAGGTGTTTCTTCAGCAGGAGCGTCGGCAGCAGGTGCTTCTTCAGCAGCAGGTGCTTCCGCGTCTTCTTTAGCCTGGGCTTTGTTTGCTTCAGCTTGCGCGTCAAGCGCTTCTTCAGCTGCTGTTGCTGTTTCAGCTGCAGGAGCTTCATCAGCCACAGGTGCTGCTGCGTCTTCTTTAGCCTGCGCTTTATTTGCATCAGCCTGCTCATCAAGAGCTGCTTCAGCTGCCGTTTCTTGCTCTTTAACGCGTTCTTCAGCCGCTTTTAGTTTGGCTGCTTCAGCATCGGCTTTAGCCTTGGCTTCTGCTTCTGCCATCAACTTAGCTTCTTCAGCTTCAGCTTTTTGAGCGGTTGCAGCTTCAGCTAAAAGCAATTCACGACGGCGATCAGCAAGGGTGCTTTTCTGCGGCTTGCGATCTGTTCTGTTCTCCAGAAAAGATGCAACCTCAGTCTGAATTTCTTCTTCGCTTTTGCCTTTACGATGCAAATGCAACGCGAGCATCAAGCCGCGATCTTTTAACATGCTTCTTACTGTATCAGAAGGCTGTGCACCCTGCTGTAACCAGTATAGAATACGATCTTCTTGCAACACGATGCGTGCTGGCTCTTCAACCGCATAATAGCGTCCAAGATCTTCGATGTACCGGCCATCACGAGGACTCCGGGTGTCTGCCGCTACTAAAGCGTATACGGGACGTTTTTTTCGTCCCATTCGGCGTAATCTGAGTTTAACTGCCACTTTTTACCTAAGTGTGTTGGTCTGATATTAACTAATATTGTATGCGAACTACCCTACATTTTTCCGCCCATCAGGCTGGACATATCAACTGAACGTCCTTTACCCATGAGCTTCGACATGGTCTTCATCATCTTCTTCATCTCACGAAATTGCTTTATCAACTGGTTGACATCACGAACTTCTACTCCACTTCCCATTGCAATGCGACGACGTCGACTGCCATTTAACAGCTCAGGGCGCATACGTTCCTCAACTGTCATAGAACTAATCATAGCTTCAATATGCTTAAAGGCATCATCATCGATATCCATATCGCGAATCTGCCGGCCAACGCCTGGAATCATACCCAGAAGATCTTTAAGCGATCCCATACTCTTGATTCGCTGGAGCTGTTCGTAAAAGTCTTCCAGATTAAAATCTTCTGAACGAATCTTACTTTGCAGCTTATCGGCCTGCTTTTGGTCAAACTGCTCTTGTGCCTTTTCAACAAAAGACACCACATCCCCCATCCCCAAAATCCGCTGCGCCATGCGCGTAGGATAAAAAGGTGTCAGGGCATCGAGCTTTTCACCAGTAGAAGCAAATTTGATCGGCTTGTTTACAACAGACCTGATAGACAAGGCCGCGCCGCCGCGCGTATCTCCATCAAGCTTTGTAAGGATCACGCCATCGTAATCCAGCCGTTTGTTAAATTCAAGCGCTGTGTTAACCGCATCCTGCCCTGTCATACTATCTACGACAAACAGAATTTCTGTCGGGTCAACCGCCTTTTTAATATTCTCGACTTCAGCCATCATCGCATCATCAACGTGCATGCGACCTGCTGTGTCAATAATCAATACATTCCGGGCATTTTTACGGGCCTCGGCTAACGCTTCTCGCGCCACGCGAACTGCGTCTTGAACTACGGTCCCGTTTTCCACAACAGAGTGGACAGGCACATCGATCGAGCTTGCCAGCGTCTTCAACTGGTCCACAGCAGCAGGACGATAAACATCTGCAGCTGCCAACATGGGTGACAATCCTTTACCCTGTAAGAACAAGGCGAGCTTGCCACAAAAAGTGGTCTTTCCTGAGCCTTGCAACCCAGCGACAAGAATAACTGTCGGCGGCTTGGCAGCCATTTGAATGTCTACCTGCTCCTCTCCAAGGAAATGAACCAACTCATCGTGAATGATTTTCACGAGTTGCTGACCAGGAGAAACAGATGTAAGAACCTCGCTACCTACGACCTTCTCTTTTACGTTGTCCGTAAAATCTTTGGCAACCTGGTAGTTGACATCTGCGTCGAGCAACGCACGACGAATCTCACGCATGGTCTCAGCGATATTGAGTTCGTTTATGCGTGCCTGGCCACTGAGAGATTTCAGTGCACCTTCAAGCTTGTCTGTCAGATTCTCAAACATAGGCTAGACGAATTGATACGCCTAATTTTATTTCGATGTGGATTCTACAGAACTGCAGTATCCATCATTTCTTGTATTCTGGGGCAGAAAGGTAATTTTACCCTTCAAAAAATTGATCATCAAACGCTCAATTAGCAACTTCGTTCTTATCATACACCTATTTTGTTTGAAGATCCTGAGGTTTTTTCTTCCTGAACGCGTGTGATGACAAAAAAAGCTTTACGTCAAGACTTACTCAGCCGGCGAATCGGGCTATCAGCTTCGGAATACGAACGATTGAATACGGCTGTCATGCGCCGGCTATTGCACTTGCCAGAACTCCGCACAGCAAACACAATTCACTGCTTTTGGCCAATCCACGAAAAACGTGAGGTTAATACCTCAAGGCTGATAAAAAAACTGTACAAAAAAGAAAAACAGATTGTGCTCCCGGTGGTCTTATCCTTTAACAATGCGCCAACCTCTGGATCGCGCATGGAACACAGGATGTACGAAGGAGAAACCAACATGATCACAAATCGTTGGGGAGTACAGGAACCCGCTGAAAAAGAGCCATTTCCTGTCAGCCAACTTGATCTTGTCATCGTGCCTGCCCTGGGCGTAACAAGGAATGGTTTCCGGCTCGGTTATGGCAAAGGATTTTACGATGAGTTTCTGGCCCAGTGCAACTGCCCCTTCGTTTGTCCTATTTTTAGCAATGGCTTACTGGACACAATGCCGACTATGCCTCACGATATCCCGGTCGATATTATAGTGACAGAGCACGAAGTAATCCGCACCAACACCTGATACCAACACGTACCCTGTAACCTGACTACCTAAAGCCCCGTACGCTTCTCAAGCTACCAGAACCAAGCAACATGAGAACTAGAACACGTAACAGAGTTGAGGAGCATGAGTCTTCCTTGTTTGAAGACGACAGCTTAGATCTAGATTTGGAATCACTATCTGACGAAGAGTTGGAAAGTATCCTATTCGAAGATGATGAGGGAAAAGATAATGGTATATGGAATCTGCCGACGATGGCAGGTTTATCCATGATTCTTGTCGGAATTGTTTATGTGCTCCAGGAAATGGGGGTTGGATTAGGGCTTCCGAGTGTAGCAGATTTAGCTGCAGCGATGCCCGTGGTGGCCGGCATTTTGATCATTCTTTTGGGCTTTGGCGCTCTTTCATGGCGTCCGAAGAGAAAAACCACAAAGAAGGTTAAGGTTGATTTTAAAGCCAAGAAGCCAAAGGTTAAAGTGGAGAAAAAATTCTCTACTTCAAAAAGGAAGCTGCGCAAGTCGAAAGACAAAAAAGTAAGCGGTGTTGCATCGGGTATTGCTGAATATTTCAACATCGACCCCACGCTTGTTCGCATTGCTTTTGTTGTAGGCACAATTGCCTCAGGTGGCCCCTTCTTCTTGTCTTATCTTGTCCTGAGCTTGATCATGCCCAAACCCGACGCTGCGTCGACAAAAGAAGAACGCATTACCATCATTAGAGATAGCTAGACAATGAGCAAACTGACGAGATCATCATACAACCGCATGGTATCAGGCGTGTGCGGAGGACTTGCAGAGTATTTTGACATGGATCCCACCCTGGTTCGCGTAGGCTATGTACTTTTCGGGTTTTTCACAGGGGTTGTACCAGGGCTTATTCTTTACTTTGTCCTATCAGTAATAATGCCTGACTAGCGGCGGCTCAAGTCTTCCGGGCATTTTGTTTTCTTTCAGAAATCTGCCCGGTGATTATTTTTGCCCATACATTGTTCTGCAGGCTATTTCTTTGTGCCGGCAGACGCCAGTTGAAGCATTTTGGGATCCAGATACTTCTGTAATACGCGGTTCACATCATCTACCGTTAATGCAGCTATTTCTGCCGGAAACGTATCCAACTTGTTTTTTTCAAAGCCTCGCTCCAAACTCCTCAATATCATAGATGCCAGCCCGTGGGTTGTGCCCATCTGTACTTTGTAGGTACCAGCAATCGTTTCCTTCTTCTCCTCCACTTCTGCCTGAGACACGCCTTTCTCTACAAAATTTGTCACCAACGCCTGTGTAGCTGCAATGCCCTCCTCCAGCTTATCCTGGCTCAACGTAATACTGATCTGCCAGTGGCCGTTATAAAACTTACTAACGCCAAGCAAACTGGAATGAACACCATACGTTAGGCCCATCTCATCACGAATGACATCCATTAAACGCGATGAGAAGTTGCCTCCGAGAATAAAATTGCCAATGTGTAGCGCGGTAAAATCTTTATCCTGCCGGCGCAAGTTTATCTGTTGCCCCATCTTCACATCCAGATTAAACTTGTCTTCTAGCGGCACGTGAATCACTTCCGGAGCAGTTCTGCTGAATGCTGGCTGGGAAACAGATGCTACACCGTGCGCCGGCCAGTCTGCAAAATAGCGGCTAACCACTCGCTCAATGACAGCTGGCTTGATATCTCCAACCACAACAATAATGCACTCATTGGCCCCGAAATGAGACGCATGGTACGCTACGAGTTGCGCGACATCAATCTCGCCCAACATTTCCAGTTCGGTGTCTGGAGAAAACGAATAATTCGGATGAGATGAATCGTAGAGAAGCTGGCTCAATGCAAGGCTTGCGCGTGCCCCTGTCTGTTCCTTATTCCGCTGCACTGAGGCTGCAATACGCATCCGGGTTTTCTCAAATTCCTCTGTATCAAACCTGGGTGTAAAGAGCTGCTCTGCCAACACCTCAAAGACTTCTTCAAAATCATCGGTTAGTGCTTGTCCAGAAAAACCCGTACGCAAGCCCCGTTGGCTGAATCGAACCTCTGCGCCTTTGTTTTCCAGTACATCGGCGATATCAAATTTATCTCGGCGCACTGTTCCTTTATCCAGCAAGGAAACCACCAATGATTGCACAAGCTCTTCTCTGGCAGCAAAATCTGGATTGCTGATAAATGAACCCTGCCATGAGACAATATTCTCTACTTCGCTCTTTAACATGAGGAGCCGGCAAGATCCAATCTGTACTTCTGTTATTCTATCCTCAAATGTCCTTAGCTCAGCAGTCTGCAACATGGGCGATATACTTTTACGTTAAATTTTTTAAACGCACCCGGAATACAAATCGGAATACGCTACAGGATTTACGGAAGGTCTTATTAAGACTGACCGCTTATTCAGGAATGTACCAGCCAATTGTACTATGGTCTTCTACCAAATACTTGCTGGCAACCCGCTGGACGTCTTCAGGCGTAATATTTTCAATTCTGGATAAGTATTCTGCATAGAGCCGCCAGTCTCCCGAGGCAATCGCTTCATTCAGTTGTGATGCGATGGCGTAAGAGCCGTCCCGGCCAAATGCTTCTTGCGCTTTCAATATATTGATGGCACGGTCAACCTCATCTTGCAGTACACCGTCAGTCTGTACCGCTGCAATCGCTTTCTTGATTTCGTCCTCAACTTCCTGATGCGTTTTCTCCGGTGCAAGAAACCCATAGAGAGAGAAAAGTCCTGGATCGCGCAGGCGAGAAACGGAGGCAAATGCGCTTGTGGTTAGCCCATTATCGGTTAGCAAACGATAAAGCCGGCTGTTTTTACCTGTTGCGAGAATGACAGACAGGATATCCAAAACATCCGTGTCAGGATTTAAACCTTCAGGTGTTTTGAATGCAATCATCAACGCGCCCAATTCCCCGGCTCGCTTGATGTGAATGCGACGCTCCCCTCTTTGGGCCGGCTCAGATACGCGCACATCCGGAATATCATGCGCTGCACGTGATATCGTCCCAAAATGCTCTTCAACCATGCCCAGTGCTTCTTCTCTGTCAAAATCGCCAATGATCGAAATCGTGGCGTTATTCGGCCAGTAATAGGTATCGTAAAAATGTCGTAATCCCTTCGATGTGGCCTGCTCTATGTCTGAACGCCAACCGATCGTTGGATGGTGATACGGGTGCGCAACGTAGGCCGCGCTCCATACTTCATGATATAGTTTTCTGATGGGCTCGTTTTCTCCCCGGTCAAACTCATTAAGTATGACCGTGCGTTCGCTCTCCAAATCATCTACGGATATCCTAGCCCCTCGCATTCTATCTGCCTCAATATCGATCGCCAGGTGCAGATATTCTTTTGGCAGAAGTTCGTAATAATTTGTGCGGTCAAACCAGGTGGTCGCATTCATTTGTGCTCCAACACGCTGTAGCACGTTAAATACCGAAGTCCCAGACTGCTTATTAAAGCGCTCGGTGCCTTTGAACATCAAATGCTCCAGGAAATGAGTGGCCCCCGTCAGACCTGTTGATTCGTGCCGGCTTCCAACGTGATAGGTAACCATAAAAGTTACCACAGGTGCTGCGGATTGCTTCATCAGCAATACTTGCAAACCATTCTTTTTATGCACGTAATGTTCTATACCACTTAACGCTTCAGTGAACGCAAAAACGTCTGGTATTACACCGGGAGAATCAACCGTTGTTGTCATATCGCTCCTTGCTATCTACCGCTGCGAATTCACGGTCCGCTTGTAACTGCACCTGCTACAGGCTGTTTCCGACAGGGCTTGTTT
>JBGCEN010000023.1:0-5558 GCA_045106435.1 Rhodothermales bacterium | reverse complement strand
TATCCGCATTGTATTCGATAGGCGCTGGACGTGTCCAGAAAAAAGCCGTAAGTCCCAGCAAAGCTACTGGAGCGGCGATCAAAATGAGGCGACGAAAACGTGGATGAGAAAACATCAGAAGGCCGGCGAATCAATGAATATTGGTATGCCTTAATATCGTACTTCTGGAGCACAAATACTTTAGGGTTTCGGGTTCAAGGTTCTGGGTTCAAGGTTGGTGGCTCCTAACACAGAATCCTAAACCAGGAACCCGGAAGATCTAATTGACAAGTTACGAAGGATCGATAGAATTTTCTGAAAACCCCTGTTCTGTGTAAGAACCAACCCAGAACCCAGAACTTTGAACCCAACCCCCTATCCCTTAAAGGTGTAGGTGTACTTTAGGAGGAGGATGCGATTGTTTCGGGTGGGGAGAATGGGGCGGTTTCTGTCCAGTTCGAAATCTCTTTCTCTGTCGGTATTGCTACCTTCGTTGTAGACGAGCCAGAGGTCGTTGCCTTCTCTGAAGTTGTAGCGGAAGCGTACATTGGTTGTAATCAAATCTGAGGCGGTGCTGTATTGAAGAAAGGCACTGAGCGATACTTTTGTGTTGAGTGCTACTTGTGTCCTTAATCGGCCTACGTGTGCGTCAAATGACTGGTCTCGATCGGGGAAGCGTACGCGATTGATCGAATACTCCATCTCAAACTGAAGGTGTTCTGAAACGGTCCAGCTTGGGCCAACGCCAATGTCCAGTTTCCAGCCATCATAAAAAGAGCCGATGGCAACCATCCCGTCAAAAAAGACCTTACGGGCCCGGGTGTCAAAGCGTGAGGCTTCTAACGCTACAAACTGATATGAACCTATTGGTACTTCTGTATTTTCAGGGAATTCGAGGGCTTCGGTGAGATCTTCAAAAGAATAATCTGCCTCGATTGAAATGCGCCGGCCCGAATTGCGTTCAAGGCTCAAGCCAAGCCCCAGGCTCCCTGTCTCTATACTGCCGTCGGTATTTCTAAGGATGGTAGAACCAGAGATCGAGGGAGAAATGCGACGAAAAGTACTCGTTTCATCTCCAAACCAGCCGTAGGCTACACTGCTGCCTAGCGCTAAAATGTTTTCACGGGTTACAAAGCCCAGTTCCGGCCGATATTCGGGGCCGTAACGCTTTGTGACAAAGCGATACGACAATCCGCGCTGTGTACGCCGTTCCCATTGGGCCCTGATCAGGCTTGCTTTGGCAAGATTGATGGTGCCTTCTTCGGCAATGTCGCTATCTGCCGTACCCGCCAGCGATAAAGAAATGTATTCATCTCCTACTGGACGAATGATCGCGTCTGCACCAAAACCCAGGTTGTAGCTGCCATCATGGCCCAGACGGCTTGTGATCATGCCGCCGGCATATGAGAGCGGATTAAGTACCTGGCGTCTGAGGCGTAATACACCAAAATTCTCAGAAGGCAGTTCGCTACTTTTATCGGTTTGCATATCAATAAAACCGAGATCCCAGTTTCCCACCCGGCCTACAATACGGGCGCCACCCAGGATGCGAACCGGCTCGCCGTCATCATTGAGTCCGATGCGCCGGCTGTAGAAGAGTTGATCACGCCGCCCCGTTGGAAAGTCAAATATGCCGGCTCTTTCCTGGAAAAACTGCCTTTTTTCCGGGAAGAATAAAGAAAGCCGGGTTAGGTTTACCTGCTCGTCATCTGCTTCTACCTGCGCAAAATCTGTATTGATGGTCAGGTCCATCGTCAGGTTGGATGTCAGGTTGTATTTCAGATCCAGACCAACTTCTCTTGTGAAGTCGGTATCCGATAAATAAGCCGTTTCAGCGTCGTTGAGGGTGTTGGTGAAATTAGAGCCGGCGAGTACGTAGGGGGTGATATAAACCGGCTTGTTGTTGTAAATGCCATCAAATTCAACGTCTTGCATCATCGATGCCTTGGCCCATCCAAGTGGCCAGTCCGGTGGGGTATCCGGGTAAAGATGGCGTTCGTTTTTTTGCGCGATATAGCGATACGACGAAATACCCATCACGACCCGTCCATCGTTGTCCTGAAAGCCCAGGCTGGAAAAGGGAATCCGAATTTCGGCAAACCAGCCTTCATCTGTTTTCTGTGTGGCAGTATCCCAGTACGTATTCCAGCTTCGGTTTATCGATCCGAAAAAGCTCTGGCCTACTTGCGCATCTTTATCAACGGCCCAGTCAAATCGAACGCCGGTGGGTGTTGTGGCAAACCAAAGGGCATTTTCATTGTCATTAAAGGTGTCGAAAATAATCGCCATCACATCGTCGCCGAGGTATTCATCTCTATAAAGTGAATTGCCAGATATGGTAGCGGGGTCTTTTACGTACATGCGGCCGGCGACGTACACAAAATCGTTGTCGTACGCTACACGGATCTCTGTTCTTTCTGAAGGTTCGGCTTTGAATAAAGGCTGGTATACCGTGAGTTCAAGGGGCTCAATGGCGTTCCATGCCGGCTCGTCACTAAAACCGTCGAATGTGATGGGGCTACTCAGACGCTGCAGGGCCACAGGCGTCTCGGATCTTATCTGGGCATGTGAGGCTGTTGCCAGGAAGATCGTAAGCAGACTACACAAATAGGGTATGCTACGCAGGCTGCTCAGGTTAGGCATTCGATTATTTGGTGGTTATACAATCCGCTTTCGAGCGCACAAGATAAGAATGCAGCACTTTGAAGTAGTACATAATCAACTGCCCTGTGCAATTATCTTCAACACTTCATGCATTGCTTTATCGATCTGTGGTAAAGAAATCAAAAGATTCTACACGGGGTGCTACGGGTGCAAGTCATGGATAATCATCTCGTCGTTATAAACCTTGCATGGGAATTGGGCACGTCCTTTGGAAATAGGATTGAATACGGCTTTTTTAGCCTGTTTTGGGCGATTTTTAATCAATGAACTGTACGCGTCAGAAACAGGTGTGCAAAACTTTTACAGGGGTATGGGAGGCCGGCCCTGCATCTATTTAATAAAATTTAAAACGCCTGATTTCCATGAAGAAAATTCTACTCACCCTGCTATTGATATTAATCTGGATGCCGGCGACGGCGCAATTCCAAAACGACGTTTTAAACGTGCGGAATCCTCAGCGGAACTGGGATCAGCGGAGAGGGACCATCGAAGAGGCAGCGATTTCTGTGCGGCCCAAAGGGATTTATGCTGAAGTAGGTGTGTATCTGACTTTTTCAGATGCTGGTGCCGGATTCAATGTTGGAGAAGATTTGGAGGTCGAGTTTCTTTTTACACTCCCAGAGGAAGCCATCATAACCGACTCATGGCTTTGGGTTGGAGATGAAATTGTAAAGGCACAGTTACTTGATCGATGGACGGCTTCTGAAATTTATGAAGGCATCGTCAACCGGCGACAAGACCCTTCGTTGTTGATCAAACACGGGCAGGGAAATTATGAGTTACGGGTATACCCTATGGATGGCGGCTCTTCCCGTCGCGTAAAACTGACGTACCTTTTACCTATGAGATGGACAGAGGACCGTGTCCATATACCCCTGCCATTTCATTGGCTAGAAACGTCTCAGACCCCGATTGAGACATTGTTTATGTTGGCCTGGCCAGATGAGACCTGGACAAACCCCTATATGTCTGAGGATCCAGAGATACCGGTACAACATTTTGTCGATAGCGAGTTTGGCGAGTACGACCGCATCGATATTCATGCTGGAGACCTGGCCGGCCTGAATTCTTTATCCTACGATGCCCCATTGAATGACGGCGTGTTTGTGAGCAGTTTGGGCAATACAAATGAAGGGTATTTCCAGATGGCCTATCTGCCCTCTGCTTTTTCAGGAGAGGAATCAGATGTGAAAAGAGTAGCATTGCTCATAGATTATGATGCTACAAAGACGCTGCTTACAAGCACAGAAATTCTGGCAACAGCGAAAAATGCTTTGCAGGCACAGTTGAAGCCAACAGATTTGTTTAATGTGTTGTTTTCACAATTTGCGACCGGGGGTGTAACCGAGCAATGGTTACCGGCAACGCCGGCGGTAATAGATTCTGTATTTCTGGAATTGAATACAAATGTACTTGCTTTGTACACAAACCTGCCCTCCTTGCTGGCAGACGGTATTTCGTTTATCGATGAAAATGGGGGCGACGGGAGCCTGCTTGTTGTTTCGAGTTCTGATGCATTGTCGAGTTCTGATGCCGCCAATCAACTTATCGGAGATTTGCGCGCGTTGAAAGATCCACTGCCCACGATGTTGTTTGCGGATATCGCAAACACTGGATTGACAACAGTGGACATCAACGCAACGGTCTATGAAGGGAATAGCTACCTCTATACAAATCTGGCTCGTTTAAGTGGCGGATTTTTTAATACCATTCGCTCGGGACAAGGGTATGCTGAAATCTTGACAGAATTTTTGTCGGGTTCGATGGGGGCTGTGCAGGCATTTGATTTATACTCGACGCTGGAAAACGGATTTACCTATGCCCGGTTTTCATCCAACAGTGGATTTGATGCTGTTCCCTTAAATACAGCTGTGACGCAGGTGGGAAAATACGTGGGCGATTTTCCTTTTGTAATCGAGGCTTCCGGTATCTACGAAGGGAGCCCGTTTTCTAATCGACAGACCTATTCATCTGAAGAAGTGGTTGCTGCTGATAGTTCAATCATCCCTTTTTGGACGGGTAACCAGATTGAAGCCCTTGAGCGGGGGCAGCAGGATGATCAGGCAATAGCAGAAATCATTAACTATAGTTTGCAGACACGCGTTATTTCGTTGTACACCGCATTTCTTGCGCTAGAACCAGGTATTAATGACCAGCAGCCCTGCGGCGCTGAGTGTGAGGATGAGACGGATATAATTCCGACTGACGTGGAGGGTGAAATTCCTGAAGATGTAGAGGTTACGCTTGCGGCGTATCCAAATCCGTTTTCATCGCGTGCAACCATTCAGATTACATTTCCTGAAGTAGTTGACTTGAGGGACGCTACTTTTCAAGTGTTTAATGCGATGGGGCAATTGGTGAAGACGCTGCAGCCGGCGTCTTCCACTGGTCGTGTGATAGAAGTGATATGGGATGGCACAACAGAAGCCGGCGTGCCGGCAGCTAACGGTATCTATTTCTTCGTGATGACCACGCCTTCGGGCCGGCGCACTTTGAAGCTGGTGCTCATTCGGTAGGTGTTAACTGTCCAAATCCCGGCTTCATGTTTGCTGACCTACATGAGGCCGGGACTTTGGCGTTTATAGATGCTTCAGAGGTCTGTCTCTCGACATTGGGGCAGGTAGGCTGTCAGTTCAAAAACAAACCAGGAGTACAAACTTGTTTGCACGAGAGGCACAACTCAGGTTAAACATTGCGCAGGCTAAACAAAGAATCCATCACTCCACTTAGTCTCAGCTACTTACCGCCGGTGTAGCGAATATCTTTTAGCGATTCTTAGCTCGACTTTGTCCTTTTGGACAAAGTCTCGAATATCGAACACCGATCAAGGAATGTCCAATTTTGAAGGGTTTTTAAGCGCTATCTCGATGTTAGACATACCTTTTGAGTCTTCGCCGTTTAATTTATCCATGTCT
>JBGCEN010000022.1:0-5595 GCA_045106435.1 Rhodothermales bacterium | reverse complement strand
TGACGCTGGCCGTGCATCCATTGAATTGCATATTGCATCAAGGCGGATACGGAATCGAGGCCAAGCTTTTCCTTCACTCTTCGCCGGTAGGTTTCTACCGTCTTCCTGCTCAGGTTCAGCTCTTTTGCGATTACTTTAATATCCGACCCTTCTCCCAATTTTTTGAAGATGGCCATCTCTCTGTCCGTAAGCTTACCAACAATAAAGCCATTTTGCTGCTCCTTGACTACTTTCCCCAATATGCGAGAAGTCATGCGCCGGCTCAGGTACACCTCGCCCCGCATAACACTGCGAATTGCTTCTACGATGTACTTTGTCGGTTCGCTTTTGGCCAGATATCCCAAGGCGCCTACATGGATTGCCCGTTCAGCATAGGCCAACTCATCGTACATGGAGTAGATAAGCACCTGAACACTTGGATGATGTGCCCGAATTTGCTGGACGAGATCAAGCCCATGCGCATCCTTCAGCGAAATGTCCACGATAGCTACATCGGGATGCGCGTTAGGAATCAAGCTAAAGGCTTCTGCTGCTGTGGCAGCCTGGCCACAGAGCTCCATGTCAATCTTATCACGAATGGTAAAGGCCAAGGCCTCACGAATAGCCGGATGATCATCCACAACAAGGATGCGAATCTGGCGTGAAAAAATACTTTTTGTTTGAGGGGGGGCCATAGATCCGAAAGTTGTATTCACACTCACACTCCTGGCACGGTAGCGGCGGCGCAACTAATATCTATGCAGTTTCCAGGCTGCAGCTAACCCATAAAAAAGCTGTACGCATACAGCACAGATTAGCACCTTAGTGACGACGACCGGGATTACACTCGATTGCGGAGATTCCTGAATTTTGGAGAGGAATCATTGAAAACATTCACAATTGCCCTTCTTTTTTTAAAGGCTACAAAAGCAAATGGTCGTTCTATTGAAATGCTTAAAAGCTTGCTTGCTGTATTTAGCAGAAACAGGATCCAGCATATTCAACGGCCGGCGCTATATAACAAGCCGGCTGGTCGATCTGATGGGGGATCAGTGTAAAAGAGAAGAACCAGACTTACACTGCCAGATCCAAGACAATTGCCAAATTATTCGATATGCACCTGTAAAAGAGACACTTTTGGTGGAAAGGTCCTATGTAGTTTTAGCGCATATGATTGTGCTGAAGTATAGAGAAATGATATGCGCCAATTGCCCTACACGGACTAAAGCCTGGTGGCGCGGAAGCGTGTTTGGAAGTAAAAAATCAAAAGGTAAAAGGCAAAATTATGCATAGCTCAATAAAAAAAGGGATTTTCGAATTTCGAATGCCGGCGTGAGCCTGCAACTACTTCGAAATTCAAAATCCCTTATATCGTATTTAAATCAATACGAGCGGTAATCAAACGTTACCTGTAAAACGATCTTATACAGTCCCAGGAATATCTCCCTGTCCGTAACGCCACTGGACAGCATACTGAAGCAGTTCTGCAACGGTATCAAAGTCCAGTTTTTCTTTCACACGGCGGCGGTACGTTTCAACAGTTTTACGGCTCAAGTTCAGCCGCTGAGTGATTTCCTGTACGCTATATCCTTCTCCCAGCATCTGGAATACAGCCATTTCACGATCAGTAAGCTGATCAATGGCAAATCCAGGGCTTGAAGAGCGGCCTGTAGCTATTTTACTGAGCATTCTTGATGCCATGCGCCGGCTCAGGTAAACCTCTCCCTGCATCACGCTGCGAATCGCCTCAACAACGCTTTGCGTTGGCTCACTTTTCATCAGGTATCCAGATGCGCCAGCGCGGATTGCGCGCTCTGCATATACGCTTTCGTCGTACATGGAGAAAACAACAACCTGCACATTCGCATACTGTGCCTTGATATTCTGAACCAGGTCCAGACCGTGCGCATCTTCCAAAGAGATATCGATGACGGCTACGTCTGGCTGGAGTTTTTCGACCAGCTGAAATGCTTCGTCGGCGGTGCTGGCCTGGCCAACCAGCTCAATTCCCATTTTATCTGTAATGATATCCGCTATAGCTTCTCGAATTGCAGGATGATCATCTACTACTACCACGCGGATTCGGCTCAATGAAGCCTTATTAGTATCCATAGTTTGTATATTGCTATCAGGAGAGTACATCAATTTACCTCTGGTTGTCGCGTAGGACGCGAACAGTTAGCCTCACGAATTATTTTAGAACGGATCATTTAATAATTATTCGTGACCTAGCTCCTTCTTTACCACATGCATCTCGTCTTCAGATTCTGTTTTTTTGATTACTACATTCAAAATCATCCAACACGTTGCAAGTAGCCATTTAATTAGTATCGGAGCTACCACAACATCATTAAGATGCCGGCGGTTTAGTCACGTCCTCCTTGTGTACAATCTGTGTTAATTCTTGTCTTATCTGATTTTCTTGTAAGGTACAACGTACTATCGTTCCATTGTCCTCTTGTGACTTAATTTCGAAGCCACCTTTTATGGTCCGTGCCCGGTATGCCATGCTATTAAGGCCCAGCGATTTACCGGTACGTATGGAAGGGTCAAAACCCTTGCCATTATCAGACACCTGAAGCATAACAGCATTGTCTTTCAGATCCATCGAAATGATGATTTCTGATGCTTCAGCGTGTTTGAGTGCATTGTTCGTGGCTTCTTGAACGATGCGGTATAAATGCATTTTTGTATCGCGCTCCCAAACATCAATTAAACCGTCAGTAATATACCTGCAGGTGATGCCGGGGAGTGCGTTTGTGTTGTGGGCCAGTTCGTTTAAAGCTGTCGCCAATCCCTCGTAAAAGAGCTGTGTTGGCGTTAAGCCTCTATATATTTCTCTAACGCGTTCTGATGCCTGGCCGGCGAAATCAGCTATTTTATCAGCTTTTGCACTGTTGTCTCCCTCGGCCTCGCGTAATTTCTCTGCCAGATTCTGGCTTAACATGCGTACGCCCGTCAGCAACTGCCCGACGCCATCATGCAAATCCCGACCGATGGTCTGCTGCTGTTCCTCGAGCGTTTCTACCATCTGTTGCTCCAGCCTGATTCGCTCGGTTACTTCAACGCAGCTTCCCCAGATACGGACAAGCTTTTCTTCATCTACTGTGCCTACTGCATTGATCACAAAGTGCCTAACAGTACTTTTACCAAAGGTAACCGCGTATTCATGATTGAGTAATCGGTACCCGGAGCGCACAAACTCTTTTATAACACCCACTTCAAGATGCGGCATCACCCTGCTCACTGGTTTACCCACCAGTCGCTCGTGCGATGAAGTGCCAAGGAGTTCAGCCATTACGGAGTTGCACTCGGCAAGACTCCCTCCAGCAGCAATGCGCATGACCTGGTCTTTTTGATCGAGGTCAACTTTAACACCCTCCTCTAACTCGATACGCCAAATTGCTTCAGATGTGGTATCAACAAATGTTCGATATCGTTCTTCGCTGTCGCGTAATGCTTTCTCTGAAATCTGTCTTTCAAAATATGTAGAAAGCAGATCTCCCAATACACTAAGTACGCGACTATCAGCTTCCTGCCATTCGGGTGGACGCCCGCCGTATTCAACACCTAGATACCCGTGTAATTTTCCCTGGGGAGACAATACGGGTACAGCCAGGGCTGTTTGCTCGCCGGCTGAAAGCGTACGAGATAATTTTTTACCGTTCCACTTACATACAAGCCGTTGCACCGTACTGTCGACGCCCGGCCCGAGGTCGATGAAGAAGTCATCATCGGTCGCGTGGGTTTTCCTTTTCCATACACGAGGCAACATCACCCCGTTGTCATCCATCGGTACTTCTTGTAAGAGTAATTTATCAGACGGGATTTCTACAAAGTAGACCGTTTCAGCACCTACCGCTTCTCCCATCAATCCCAACAGCTTCTCAAAATCGATTTGTCCATCGGAAACGAGCTTTTGAGATGCTTCAACCAGTGCGCTTTCGACGCGAAGCCGATGTTCGATGCGTAATTCTTGCTGCCGATTAACCGTTACGTCTCGCAATACATCGCGATAAACGCCGATGTAACCAACTTTGATGTTATTCTCCTTCAACGGAGTAATGGTGAGGGTAACTTCCCGCGTTCGCCAATCTTTCAGGACGAGTGCGTCTCTGCCTGACCAGGCACCGCGCTCTTCCAGGACAGATTGGATATTGGGATCACTGTCAAACTGAAGGGTCTTATTTCTGGTAAGTGCAGAGATATGCTGTCCCAGCACTTCGTCTGAAGTGAGACCAAAGATAATTTCGGCACCTGCATTAAAGAAGCAAAGATGGCCGGCCGTGTCTGTAGCAACAATAGCTTCGCTTACCTGAGCCAGAATGGTTGATTCAAGCTCAAGTCGCTCAAGCGCGCCTTTAGGCATAGATATATCTTCAGTTTCCGTAGCCGGCATATGCAAATCGCTCTGCGCAATGATACTTCCGAGTTCCATAGTAATCCTTCTTAATACTGACTCATCATGAAGAGACCATTCATCACGTTGCTCAAGGGCCTCGAGCCCCAACACTCCCCAATACTTCTCATTAATCATGATCGGCAGCAAAAGCGCAGACTTTACTCCTAATTTTTCAAATACTGTTTTTTCTTCCCGCTCAAATGGCAGTTGCGCGCCGCCAACAGGAATTCCCTGCAATAAATGTTCGTACCAGACAGAATAATTTCTTCTTATGGGATTTGATGTTTCTGTCGTTACGTTTTTCTGTATAAACTTAAGCGACTTCCACGAATGCTTAATTTCTATGCGATCTGGCAGTAAAGAACCTCGCCGGCCACTCACATGCCGCGCCAAATACACCCGATCCATGCCCACAGTAAGTCCAAACGATTTCAACACAGATTGTATTGAGGGTTGAGATTCACTGTTTCGGCAAAACTCACGCTTGGCAGCAGCAATACCAAGAAGCAATTGAACATATCGACGTTCTCGCCGGCTCAAATGAACTCCTTTCAAAGTACCGTTTAACTTATTGTTGAAACTGCCACGCAGTTTCCCCTGCCAGTGCCCGGTTTGCGGTCCTGAATGTAAAGCCAAATCTGCCTCGGAGGTTGAATGAATGATCTACAATAAGTAATAGAACAGGCTTCGAATTCAGAACGGGTCTCGTATTGAATCGCACGGAGAGCAGGTTTGACAATAACTTACGGGTTAAGGTCACTCCTTTACACAGTTACAGCTGTGTCCAGTTTGAAATCAAAGCCTATGCCATTTATTATCCGGGGGGACATTCGGCTTGATCTTGGAAAACGATGTCACTTGTATACGCAACTACATTCGCGGCAGTCTTACAGAAATCCGATGTATATTACGGTACACATCGGATCTCTGTAATCAGCCAGCGTTGCTATTCACACAGATATTTACACCACAATCTGTTATAAATATCTTTTTCAATTCTATATCAATGATTTACTGTGGTTATCTGGATAGAGCGTAGTTGCCGTTACCAAATCCTGTCAGATTAACGATTTTCGTTGATTCAGCATCTCAATGTGAGACGATATTTATACATCATCTTATTATTTTCTTGTTCGTCTCACACATTGTATATCAACAAAGATCTTTAAAACTTGTCAGGTTCTAGCATTTTTACGACCGACGTATTTAACAGT
>JBGCEN010000021.1:0-19324 GCA_045106435.1 Rhodothermales bacterium | reverse complement strand
AGGTCTAGCATAGACGAAAATGTCGACTATAGGAGACGAGGTCAAGAGACCATCCTATATACAACGAAAAAGTTATATAGTATAGAAGCTAGAAGGTTGCAAACCGGTAGAAGACGCCGGCCCGAAATCGGGATCGATTGGATCCCGGAAATTCTACAATAGCCATTGATACAGACCGTTGTTAATATGGGGCCTGGGCGTCATTGAACAACATGCTTTACCTTGTTCTAAGGATTGCGTTTTTCATTCGATGCTTGATCCTTTGGGGAAAAGTCGAACAGAGAAGAAGATGTTCAAGGTCAAAACTATTTCTGTTAGCTGGTGTAAGCCTTTAAATCACTTCCAATATTATGAGGCTTCAAGATGGTGCACGTGGAGAAATCTAATTTATCCGGCTTTATCAGTGCCTATTCCGTTTCAAATGAGAAATGGGGGAGCCTGGTTGATTTGCTTGGACTATACAGCGATAAGTTGAAGAGCGGGGATGATTTTTCAGGCCGAGACATGGAGGAAGATTTGCACGAGATTCTGGGTTTCCAAAGAGGCGCCGGCACTTCATTTGACGTACTGAAGACTTTTTTGCAGGCAGCCTATAACGAGAATGTATACCCGGAAGTCGCTGAGTACTTAAAGAAAAGTGATATTCCCGATCTCTTTTAATTACAGATGCGAAATAGATAGCGGAAGTGAATGGAAGACCCCAATTAGGGAAGGTGCATTTGCAGGGCATTCCCGCAGTGATTCTGACGCAGTTTCCTGAGCGCTATTTGCTTGATCTGGCGCACACGTTCTCGGGTAAGGTTAAAGTGTTGCCCTACTTCCTCCAGGGTCATCGGATGTTCGCGGCCGATGCCGAAGTAGAGGCGAGTGATCTCCGCTTCTCGCGGATTCAGCAGGCTCAAGGCTTGCTCAATGTCGATCTTAACGGAGTCCCACAAAAGCGCGTCATCCGGAGCAATGTCATCGCTATTGGGCAACATGTCGAGTAAACAATTATCGTTTTCATCGTTGTAAGGGGCGTCCATTGAAAGGCTTCGCCCGGTCTGCTGGATGCCATCCCGTACTTTTTCAATATCAACATCCATCTCGGTTGCCAACTCATCCTCTGTAGGCCTTCGTTTGTGTTCCTGGGTTAGGCGCGCACTCGCCGTGCGGATTTTTGAGATGGTACCAATTCGATTTAGCGGCAAACGAACGACCCGACTCTGCTCAGATAGCGCTTGCAAGATCGCTTGTCGAATCCACCACACGGCATAGGATATAAACTTGAAGCCCCGCGTTTCATCGAAACGCTTGGCGGCTTTGATCAAGCCATAGTTGCCTTCATTGATTAAATCAGTGAGTTGTAGTCCTTGTCCCTGATACTTCCTTGCAACAGTAACTACAAAACGCAGGTTGGCACGCGTAAGTTTGATAAGCGCTTCCTGGTTGCCTTGCCTGATAAGACACGCCAAACAAGCTTCCTCATCTGGGGGGACAAGAGCAATTTTGCCAATTTCAACGAGATACTGATCGAGTGACCGCTGTTGGCGGGAGGCATAGAATGCCTCTCCCGAATAGGATTTCATAAATCAAATATAAACAAATTCTTACCAAAAACTATTGGAAAGCTTTTGTGGGATTGGTGTAGCCTCAAAAGAGTTGCTCAGAACCAACAGATTTGCGTCAGAAAAACCTCAGGCCATTCACGTAGCAAACGAGTAGGTAGATTTTACATAGTTATCCAGGTGTTAACAAACGACTGTGCCCGGCATCGGTATATTCCGTATCCATTTCTCTGCATCAGAGTGAATGCATCGTGTGATTATATAAATACACGCTGGACCTGATGCCTTAACTTGGGGACTTAACAAGCCCGATTGGTATGTATATCTCTTACGCTTAATAACCGGTTGTGTCATTGATAAAACCCATGCCGCTCAAGAAGCGGGGCCAAGGGAAATTAGTCAGATCACGTACATTCAATTCATGCGCTGATTTACGGATCTTGCTCGTTGAAGATGATGAGAGCAGTCAACGTTTAACCTTACATATACTGATGAAAATTGGGATGAGGGTTGACGTAGCAGTAAATGGCCATGAAGCACTGCTGGCCATTTTACGTAATACATATGATGTGATTCTTATGGACGTTACTTTGCCAGGGCTGAGTGGTTTAGAAGTAACAAGGATGATCCGAGAGCAGAAAGTAGGGTTGCATGTTTGGATCGTTGCCTTAACCGCTTGTGCAATGAAAGAAGATCGTAAGCGGTGCCTCGAGGCGGGAATGGATGCCTATATAAGTAAACCTTTTGTGGGTCAGGAGCTTATAGACCTATTACAAAAACTGTGTAGTCTTAGCAAGATTATATGAGGGTACTCCTCGAAACAAACGAACAATATTGATGGCAGCAAAACGCTATAAATTTATTAAGGTTGAGGCGCACGGCAACGAGGTTTTTGCACTCTTTGAAATCGGTACTGCTGGATTCTTTGGTATTTTTGGGAAATCCAGACAGGTTCATAAGAAGGAAAAAGTGTGCAAAGAGATTTATAGAGAGGCCTGTGCAAACACTCATCATAGTAAGGGCGGATATACGAGTTCATCTAGTAAAGAGGATGCTCGAAAAGCATTCTATGCCATCCAGCTCTACAAAAAAGAGCATGGTATTCCTTTTGATGTCGGAGATCTTTGACATCAAAAGGAATTTTACGAAAGGTCGCTGATAGCGATTGGAATTACAAAGTTCGACAAATAGCGAGAAGCGAATTACCATCCTTTAACAAAAGGAAACGGGTATTTTTTGCTGCAGTTTAAACCTTGTAAACTTGAGCAAAGTGTTGCGCAAGTTTGCTTCTCAGAACGCTACGGTCGAGTTTGTATTAAAGGTACCCTTCATCTTGGTGGGCACCGTTGTGAACGATATTTCAATTGAGGCAAACGATCATGGGTGACAAGTCTCCCAAAGCCACAAAAAAGCTGACTGGCCAAAAGAAAGTCAAAACAGACAAGGTCAAGAGCAAGAAGAAAGCGGCCAACGATGCCAAACGCGTACTCGGTCCGCTGAAATAGTATAACTGGAAAAGCAGACACGGAATAAGGTAGTACTGAAAAACAGTTAGGTATAGAGATGGGGAAAGGACACCTGCATACTGACTGCAAAAACGACATAAAGGTAGAAAGCCCGGCTCCAACGAGCCGGGCTTTCCACATCACCCCAAGGAGGACTACATCACCCATCACCCACAGAAGGTGTGAGATGTAGGCTGAGTATAGTTTCGGCAAAAGCCAGGATTTCTTAAGGGTTTTATGCGGTTAATTTTGGGAAAGGTTGAATAAACGAAATTACCACTCCAGCCTGTTCATATAACAACCACTAAGGAGTCTTATTTCCCAAGACCCTTTCTACAAAGCGATCAAGTATTCCAGGTGGAAACGATAGCTCTCGGTCTCCTTGTCTGAAGTCAATAAATTGCGTTGAGTCAGCTGGGTCAGGGACCAGACGGAAGGAGAAGACATAGCCTCCATCTTCATCCAAATACAAATCTGTGCGCGGGAATCTAACGTCATTTACGTACAGCGCACCATCCACTTCCTCAACTGCAAAGTATCCTTTGGAAAACCAGAATAGCCTTTCAACAGGAAGTTGTCCGTGATAAGGTGCGAGTAGCTCCTTGTTTTTTGGTACTCGCTCAAAGGAGATGTTCTTGTCTTCGTCAAACCATGAATAAGAGCCGATCCATAAATCTGTACCATCATCTGCTACACCGTACCACAGAATATTATTCAGTGGGGAAGGGTTTGTAAAGAGCTGTTCGTATGAAATGTTTTGAGACTGGAGTGTGTCTTCAAATACCTGCGTTACAAAAGACTTGTTAACGAGCGTGAAAACTAGATACAGACTACTTACAAAAAGTCCTATTTGATTGGCGCGGGTCCTTTGGAATTTATTCTTTTTTCCCGCAACAAGTGCGACCACAAGGCCAATGATGAGTGGCAGCGTGTAAAGCAGGTCTATGATAAAGATACTGTCGAAGCTGACAGGATGATCAGAGAAGGGGTAGAAAAGCTGCGTGCCATAATTCGTAAGCGCATCTACGAGGATGTGGGTCAGAAACGCCCAAAGAAACAAGTTTGTCCACTTTGCCCAGGAGGAGGAGCGTTTATATATACGGCTCAAGATGACCCCAAACGGAATGGGGGCTAAAAGTGCAAAGACAAAAGAGTGTGATAAGCCCCGGTGAATTGCCAGCTCTTGAACTTCCGGGACAAACGGGTAAATAAGGATATCCAGATCGGGGATTGTGCCGGCGATGCCTCCCCATAACATCGCTTTATTACCTTCTTTTTTCCCCAATGTCGCTTCCCCAACTGCGGCACCAAGAACAAACTGCGTCAGCGAATCCATCTATTCAGCATTAATCATTTCAATAAGCTCTTCTTTAACCGATTCGACAGGGAAAAGTCCGATGGTTCGGTGTGTAATCTTACCATCTTTGCCAACGACATAGGTGGTCGGTAGCGCGTAGACTCCGCCAAAAGCTTCTGCCACCTCGCCATCATCAATAATAAGGGGATAGTTGATTTCCATTGCGTCGGTATACTCTTTCACAAACGCAGGGTCATCGGTGTCCAGGGAAATACCGATCACATCAAATTTCTCACCACCGAGCTCTTCTTGCAATGCGATAAGATCAGGAATTTCAACGCGGCAGGGTGCACACCAGGTTGCCCAGAAATTAACAAGTAACACGCGACCTTCTTGTGCGGACGAGTCAAAGGTGTTGCCCGCAAGCGTAGGGAGTATAAACGCCGGCATTGTGTCACGGCTTTGGGGCTCCGGAATAACCGCCTGCGCAGGTTTTGGACTTGGGTTACCATCAACAGATTTGTCGGCCGACTGGCAACCAACGAATATCGACAAGAAAATAATGCAGAAAGCCAGGGGTCTAATTAGATTCATTCAGCTTCTGTGGCTTCGGTGATTACAGCCCTGATTTCATCCACCGAAATTAAATGGTGTGATGCATCGTAAATAGGCGTCTGTTTGTGGAGAATAATTACCTGAGGACTCTCGTGTCGAATGCCCAGATCCTGTTCAAGTTTCTGAGACAGTCCGCGGGCTGATTGCACGACCAGTTCAAAAACCTCGGGGTCTTCGTTGTCATTTAGATGCAATATGCGCCGGCGGGCCATTGAACTGATTGGACACGTTACGCTATGCTTGAATATAACAACTGGCTCGCTGTCAGACATTTCGAATGCCTTTGCAAGTTGATCCTCATCTTTTAACCCATGTAATGCTACAGGTGAAGCCGGCGTGTTTTCCCCTTGCTCCTGTTCTTGTGATAGAAATCTTCCCATGTCTCTGAAAAAGCTCATTTCTGCAACGATGTCTGTTTGATTATTAGAAACTGTGAAGATTACATCTCTACAGCTTCTTAAAATTAAAATTCATTTCTCAGGTTGGCTTCGCCTTGTTTTGGTATCGGCCACGCCAATGAATTTCAAGGGCATCTCTTTGTTGTTGGGAGGATACGTGGTTAGTGTCAATAGCGTGTCTATTCATTACACCACAAAATACGGTAACATCAACACTTTATTGGTGGACTGTTATTATTTTTCTCTCATCTTGTGCAATTTCAATTGCCTCAACATTTAATAGACTAAGAAGTTAAAAATACTGCCGATACAAACGAATAATGGTATCGTCTTTTTAATACGGCCAATACTCTTTAATAATTCTGTAGTAATCCAGCAGAAACTCTTTGGCGTGCGGATATGCGATCGTTTAGGCAGCCTTTTATAGCTTACGAACTCATCATTCTTGCCTGATCTATGAATAATTCCCGGGCGTCAAGAGATGTGTTTGCACATGTTGGAGTAATTGACACGACGACACCTATTTGATACATACAATTGAATACTAGCAGCGAAAGATAGTGATGCAGTTTTTTTCTTTTGGAATCAATCATCATCAGGTTACGCTCGAATTAAGAGATCAATTCGCAGCAGATGAGTCGGCTTTACGCAACATATACCGTTCAACCATTGTGTCGGATGGGGCAGAATACGTCATTGTTTCAACCTGTAACAGGACTGAATGCCTGCTCTACGGAGAGGCCTCGGACGTCCGGAGTATTCAAGAGGCCTTGTGCGAAAATGCTGGCGTAAGCTGGCCGGCAAAAGCTTTTGCTTACGAAGATGAAGCTGCTGTAGCGCATCTGTTGGAAGTTACGTCGGGGCTAGACTCGCTTGTTCTCGGAGATGCGCAGATTTTAGGGCAGATAAAAGATGCGTACAGAATGGCGGTGGATGAAGAGCGTGTTGGGGCTGTTTTACATCGTTTGCTACATACAGCATTTAGCACTGCGAAGCGGATTGTCAATGAAACGCAACTAGCGACAGGCATTTCGTCTATTGCTGGCACTGCAGCCAGTATTGCCCGTCAGGTTATTGCTGACAAGCAACTTGAGACGAGAAAAGCAAAATGTCTTGTTGTTGGCGCGGGGCATATGGGACGATTGGTAGTAGATGCCCTTTCAAAAGATGAGCATTCAGATCTGGCCATTGTAAACAGAACGGCTGAACGTGCCTGTGAAATGGCCGGCGCATACCAGCAAGCACATACAGTAGAGTGGTCGGTATTGTATCAGGAAATTGCATCATCTGATATTGTTATCGTAGCCTCTGCTGCACCAACTTATATCATCGATCATGAACTATTACTGGAAGCTGAAAAGCAAGAAGGTGTATTGATCATCGATATTTCTGTACCACGGAACGTGAATCCGGCGGTATCAGGGGTGGATGGCTATCGTTTATATGATCTCGATGTTTTACAGGAAAAAATCGATAGCGTCATAAATCATCGGGAGGAGGAGTTACCTGCTGCAAAGGAGATCTGTGACGAAATGTTAGCAGACTTTGTGTCCTGGTGTTTTCATCATCAGGCATTACAGCCGGCGATTCATGCAATTCTTGAGACTTTTGACAGCATCAGAACACAGGAAATCGAGCGTCACGCGCATCGATTTTTAGATGCGGATCTTGAACAGCTTGATCGGATTACAAAGTCTATCATGCAAAAAGTGCTCGCTGTCCCGGTAGTCAGGCTAAAGAATGTTGGTCCAGATCAAATTGACTATGTGAACGGGATTAAGCTGCTTCAAACACTTTTTGGCCGCAATTCTTGCGAAGAACCTGATGCACTTCAACTTAATCACTCCCTTCAAATGTTAGACGTAATCTCGCAATCCGAAACGGCAGAGTTATCGTTGTTAGCGGCTTGTCCATTTGATGAAAAGAACGCTTCTGATGTGCAATCAACAACTCAAATAAAAACTTCATCTCTCGAATTAAGACTTGGTACGCGCGGTAGTGCGCTCGCGCTCTGGCAAGCAAATCATGTGCAGGGTTTACTGGAAAGTGCCGGCCATCAGGTAGTACAAGAACGTATCGTAACACGTGGAGATCAGATTCTTGACAAACCCCTTGCGCAGATAGAGGGTAAGTCGCTGTTTACCAAAGAGTTGGATGTTGCGCTGATTGATGGGCGCATTGATCTTGCAGTACATTCTTTAAAAGACCTGCCTTCAGAGTTGCCGGCTGGATTGATGCTTGCTGCGATCTCGCCCCGTGAAAATCCAATGGACGCGTTTGTGGCGCATCCATCGTTTGAAGGAACGCTGGAAGACCTGCCCCAAGGCGCTATCATTGGCACCTCTTCCTTGCGCAGGACCGCTCAGCTGAAAGCCTGGCGTCCAGATTTACAGGTTGTACCGATTCGGGGAAATGTAGATACGCGATTGGCAAAATTGGATGCGAGTACGTGGCATGGCGTTGTTTTGGCAGCGGCCGGCTTGATTCGAATTGGATTTGCAGACCGGATTCACACGGTGTTTGCGCAGGAGATAATGCTTCCAGCAGTCGGGCAAGGTGCGCTGGGTATTGTTTGTGCTGAAGAGAATGAAGCTGTGGTAGCACTGCTGAAAAACACATTACATGATGAGGCTGCTGCGGCGGCTGTTAGAAGTGAGCGCGCCTTTTTGGGGTGTCTGGAAGGAAGTTGTCATGTACCCGTTGGCGGATATGCCCGATGGAATGATGAGAACAAGCTGATCCTCCATGGACTGGTTGCCTCTTTAGATGGGACAGAAGTGGTTCGTGGTACCGAAGAAGTGGATCCTAATCATCCGGAGGAAGCCGGCATCGCGCTTGCAAATCGGTTATTGGCTGAAGGTGCCGGGGAGATTTTGCAATTGGTACGGTTATAACTGTCGGTCATTTAATCATTAAAAAACAGAAAAGCTGTGCCACGCCCAAGTGTCATTCTGTTCAGGACTTCACATCAGGAAGATGCATTTGAGGTAGTATTTGAAGAGAGGAACTGGGAGGTGAGATCCATTCCTGTGCTTTCATTCTCTTACCAAAACGAGGATAAGCTAAAAACCTGCTTACAGGCTGCAGCTTCTTACAGCGGAATCATTGTTACCAGTCCACGTGCGGGAGACGTCCTTGCTGAACGGTTGTCGATGCATGAAGCCTTGCGTGATAAATGGAAGCAAAAGACCATTTTTTGTATTGGCAAGCGGAGTGCTGCTCAGCTGATTAAATGCGGCCTTGTCCCGCGTATTGCAGATCTTGCTGATGCCAGTGTCGTTGCGCGCATGGTGATTTCCTTTGGAGGCGAATTACCTTGGCTATTTCTTTGTGGTAATCTGCGCCGAGATGAACTACCGGCTTTGCTTACAGAAGCCACAGTACCTTTTGAAGAAGTACAGGTATATCAAACACATCCTCACAAAGAGATCTCTTTTGAAGATATCTCTCAGCCAGAATGGATTGCATTTTTTAGTCCTTCGGGTATACCGACAGTGCAAGAAAACTGGCCGGCGTCGTGGGGGAGTGTGAGAAAAGCAGCAATTGGTTCGACAACAGCTCGGGCAATAGAGCAAGCCGGGTGGAAGGTTGAGGCTATAGCAAGGAAGCCGGAAGCCAAGGCATTATTTGATGCTATAACCCGCAATACTTAGCTCGACTTTGTCCTTCTGGACAAAGTCTCGAATATCGAACACCGATCAAGGAATGTCCAATTTTGAAGGGTTTTTAAGCGCTATCTCGATGTTAGACCTACCTTTTGAGTCTTCGCCGTTTAATTTATCCATGTCTGGTTGGTAAACCCGAGACGTATAAATAATCGAAAAAGACCTTGGTGGCGCTAAAAAGAGGCTTTGACATTTTCTTATTGGACAAAGTCGAGCTTAGCCTGTAGCTGTTTTAGTCCTCTATACTGCACTAGCTAAAAAAAACGCATCAATCGCATTTCTGAATGCGCGTGTTTCTGCTGAAGGATCGTCTGCTGTACTAATGGCAGACATAATGGCCACACCATGTGCACCTGCATCCAACACTTCTTGCACCCGATTCGCTGTTATCCCGGCGATGGCGATGACTGGAATATCAACCAACTGACAAGCCTTTTTTAACCCGTCAAGTCCTTGAATAGAAGCCAGATTGGCTTTAGAGTCGGAGTAATAAATGGGACCGTAGCCAATGTAATCTGCGCCGGCTTCAGCGCCGGCAGTAACCTCTTTGAGAGAGTTGGCCGTTGCTCCAATCACTTTGTTTTTGCCTACAACCAGGCGTGCATCTGCAACGGGGAAATCAGTCCTTCCCAGGTGTACACCTTGTGCATCCACGGCTTGCATGATATCGAGGTGATCATCGATAATCAGTTGCGTACCTGTTTCTTTACAAATTGCTGCAGTGCGTTTGGCAGAAAAGAGCTTGTGCCGGCAGGTGCCGGCTTTTTGCCGAAATTGAATCGTGTCGGCACCGCCTTCGATGGCTAGCCTAGCCAGTTCAGCGTGTGCATACTTCTGTTGAAACAGAAAATCAGTAAGTACGTGAAGCCGGCCAATTTTCATAGGTATTGATGCTTATCGTGTTGTTTTACTCAATGGTGTCTTTCGCAACGTTATTTTTCGCAACGGTGTTTTACTCAATAGTGCCTTTCTCAGCGGTTTCTCGCTGCAACCCTTTTCGGGTATGTTATCCTGGTATTCTTGCCTGTTTCTAGTTCAACTCATTGCGTTCACTAGATCATTGCTGACAGTTTACAATGATAAGCGACAGCGCCTTCAAGTTTGGGTTACTTCCGTGTTTTCCCTAAACTATGACTCGCCAATACAATTTGTCCAATCCTGAAGATAGAAATGACGACTAGAACCGCTTCCACTCGCAGAGAATTCTTGAAAAAAGGAGCAATTGCCAGCGTAGCTGCTTCTGTTCTTCCAGTAAAAGCACCCGGCGTTGATCGCACAATCGCACCTTCCGTTAAGGTAGAGGGGCCCGTTGTAGTATCGAGTGCCAATGGTAGAGGGGCTGTGGCTGAAGCCATTCGCCTGATCCAAAATGGCTCTGATGCACTCGATGCAGTGATTGGTGGTGTGAATCTGGTCGAAGAAGATCCGGCCGACATGTCCGTAGGTTATGGTGGACTTCCTAATGCAGATGGCGTTGTACAGCTGGATGCTGCCTGTATGCATGGCCCCTCGGGAAGAGCCGGCGCAGTAGCAGCACTTGAGGGTATCATGTATCCTTCAAAAGTGGCCCGCCTTGTACTTCAACGAACGGATCATGTGTTGCTGGTAGCAGAAGGCGCGCAGCGCTTTGCTAAAATGCACGGATTCCCAATAGAGAACTTATTAACTGAAGCCGCACGGAGAGAGTGGGTAAAATGGGTTGAAAACAGTTCAACCAAAGATGATTATCTGCCACCACACAGCATGGATGACACCGAAATTGGCGGTGTATTTCAGGAAGCCATGCAACACTGGGGTACAATACATTGCTCTGCGATTGATTTGGCAGGAAATATCAGCAGCGTCACAACAACCAGTGGCCTTTCTTATAAAATACCGGGTCGCGTAGGCGATTCGCCCATTATTGGCGCTGGTCTGTACTGCGACAATGAAGTGGGCGCTGCCGGCTCAACGGGACGGGGAGAGGCGAACCTGGAAAATTGTGCGAGCTTCCTGATTGTAGAACGGATGCGTATGGGAGATAATCCTCAACAGGCGTGCCTGGCGGCCTGTGAGCGTATTGCAGAGCATACAAAACTACGCCGGCTTCAGGACGAAAACGGAAACCCCAATTTCAACGTAAAATTTTACGCGCTCAACAAAGACGGCGAAATTGGCGGTGCAGAAATTAGAAATACAGGAGGCAAGATGGCCGTAGGCGATAAAAACGGTGTCCGTCTTGTTGAACTGGCACACCTCGTCGCCTAGGGGGGGAAGATAGAATCGATTGTCAAAATTCAAAAAAACGCTGACAATTGGAAATTCTAAATTTACATGTTGAATGCTACATGCGAGACTTTATCCACCTGCATAAAGTCTCGTTTAGCTTAACCCCCACATGACGGCAAGCATGGCGATACCCACGCCAATAATCAGCACCCAGGTCAATGTGTTTTTCTTTTTCAGTTCAGGATCTTGGACTTCCATGACATTTGTTTGCTTGGTGAGGAAAGGAGTTGTTACAAGATCAGGGATTTTAGGGAGTATAGCAATGTGTTTCTTGGGATGGGTATTCTGTTGATAAGGGGCGCTGGTAGTATCTTTTACACAGTGCCATACTGTTGAATCTGGGCCAGTTCCTCAGATTCACTCGAGGCTGCTCTAAACAGATCCCAACGTAATTGCAGGTTCATCCAATAACCGGCACTCGTTCCAAAAAACCGGGCCAGTCTTACAGGGCAATTGCATTTAAATAGTGCTGATTATAAACAATTAACAGGTCTCGCCTTAGACCTAGACAAATCAGCAAAGAAGTGCGGGGGGATATCCCATCAAATGCGTGGCGTTGTGAGCTGGCCTTTTATCGAAGCGTTTAGCCAGGGTCTTGGGGCAGTAAAACAAAAAGATGACGTGACACAAGCAGGCCCTGGGTATGGAATGCGCGATTGGGGATAAAAGCGTGCATTTTATTTGATGGTCGGCCTTTTTCGTTCTTTTTGGGCGCGCAAAAAGAACACAACGCCCTGGTATCCTTCAAGGCAGTGTTCGTGCTTTTTGCGCGCCCAAAAAGCACACAAAAGGGCGCCCGCCAAATCAATGCGCACTTTGATCCCCACCTCACTAATCCATACCCAGCGACGTTAGATACAGCTATGACACGCCGGCCTCAGTCCCTGGCTAAACGCTTCGATAAAAGCCCCCGCACAACGCCGCGCATTTGGCGGGATATCCCCGCGCAAAAGTTTTTGCGCAACAGGGTGTTAAAAGTGGATAAAGCTGTATTCAGATTATACAACGGAGCAACGCGTCACAGCAGTACTTAAGATTCAGAACAATTTTAAATGCAATTGCCCTGGTAACAAGGTGAGCCCTGTTGCAGATATAAAGGTCCAGGCCGAGATCTCTATGCGGTACGCAAAATTCTGCAGCCATAAATTCACAACAAAGTAAGCCGTGGGCATTGCAATGAGTATTGCGACTAAAATCAGCCTGATAAATTGCCCCGATAGCATGAATACGATGCGAGACACCGGAGCCCCTAAAACCTTTCGGATACTTATCTCTTTTGTGCGCTGCTCGGACAAAAAAGACACCAGGCCAAACAACCCAATACAAGTGACAAAAATTGCCAGCATCGTGAACGACCGGAGAATGCCGCTCATTCTTTCTTCTTCCAGATAGAGACGGTTTATGTCTTCATCCAGAAAATAGTAGTCAACGGGTGCCGCAGGATTCAGGTTACTCCAGGTCTGCTTGATGTGCTCTAGTGCGCCAGAAATATTATCCGGGGAGATCCTCACGATGATTCTCGATCCATCATTGATGCCGCCGGCAAGAACCAAGGGCTTGACTTCTGTATACATGGATTCAAAATGAACATCTTTGATCACTCCAATCACCCGCCGGGTCTCTTCTACCCCATTCACAAACTGGGTCACATCTTTCCCAACCGCATCATGCTGCCAGCCAAATTGTTTTGCGGCTGTTTCGTTCAGAATAATCGCCCCTTCGCCTCTCCCTGAGAAATCCCTCCCACTGAGTAGCGCCAACCTGAATGTTTCAAGAAAATCCTTTTGCACTTTAAGAAACTGGGCCGGTGAACGCGTGCTCGGTGAGCTTCCCCCGGGGCGAAAAAGGCCGTTGACCAGATGACGTCCCCCGGGCACACGCGAAGTAACCGTCGCAGAGAGAATACCCGGGTCTTTTATTAATTCATATTGGAAAGATTCAAAGCTGACCTCATTTTCCGCCGTAATCACCACCAATTGCTCCTGCTGAAAGCCAAGGCCTTTATTTCTTATTATTCAGGTTGTACTGCAGCGTTTTATTCTCGCCGGCTTTCACATCGAAGGCCTGTTCGAAAGATCCAAGTGTAGGATGTTTTAAAGTAAGCTGGTGACTACCGGGCCGAACATTGAGTGGTTTGTCGAAAGGTGTTTTGCCGTAGTATTCGCCATTTACAAAGACCTCGGCAAAAGGAAGCACCTGCAGCTGCACCGTACCCACAATAGACCAGAGTGATATTTTGAATGGTGTTTCTCTCCCCGGTACAACATCTACGAGCGTTTCAAAAGAAGGAAAGTCAGGGTTCTTCAGTGTAATTTTATAGGTGCCGGCGCTTACCACAATTGGTAAAGGCGTAACTCCCAAAGAATCACCAGCGAGATACACCGCAGCCCAGGGCAAAGCATCAATAATCATTTTGCCCACCGGGCGATTGCTATCGCCTACCAAAACCACAGTATCAGCGACTACCTCCAAATTACTTGCAGCCGCAAAACTGTCTGCTTTTTCTATGAGCCTGGCCAGAGGATCTTCATCAATGATGGTAATCTCTTGCACGTCTTCACTTGCAGGCGGTGGTTTGTTTTGCTGGGTATCGGGTTGATTTCCTGCCGGCGGCGGTGTTTTTCTATCGGATCTCACAGGCGTTGCCTTTCCGCCAGCCGTACCACTTTTTCGTGCGGCTGCTGCTGCCCCGCCACCAGACGAAGAAGCGCTCGCAGATCCATTTGGATTATTATTTGCACCAAACGAACCGTCTTTACTAAAGAAAAAGTCACTGGCAAAACTAAGCCCACCGAAAGCTAAAATGACCACAGCGGCAATCGTAAGAACTTTAGATTTATTGAAGTTAAATGTAGTCTTGGGAGCCGGCGTTGTTTTACGATCACGTACATCTTGCTGATCGTCGCTTCGTATTCTAACTTCACGTGTTCTCAGAGAGACAGGCTTGTCCCTTAATTTCCGGATAAATGCTTCGGGGTCATCCAGATAGCTTCTCATGTCGCCAGCAGTTGCAACAGATCCCTGCCCCCTACTCTTCCGGAAGGCGTTCAAATCGGCCAGCAACACGCTGCAATCCTGATACCGTTGCTCGGCTTTCTTCTTGATCATCTGCTGGCATATACGGCGCAACTGCGAAGGCATCGTCTCATCATCCAGTAGATAAGATGCTGGATCGTGTTTAAGTACATTATCCAGGAGCTCTTCTGATGTGCCGCCTTTGAACGCCGGCATGCCCAAAAGCATTTCAAACAGGATCACCCCCAAAGAAAACAGGTCTGTTGATTCAGCCGGCTTCTTCCCCAGGATTTGCTCAGGGGCCAGGTACCCAAGTGTACTGCGTACTGCCAGGTTTTCTTTTTCGGATGCAGACACAGCAGAAGCTAATCCAAAGTCGGCCACCTTGATCTGGCCTTCTTTTGAAATGAGAATATTCGAAGGCCTGATATCTCTATGTAAAATTTGTTTATCGTGCGCGGCCTTCAGTGCATTGGCAGTTTCAATCAACACGTAGGAAGCCACCTTTGCCGGCACAGGGCCTTTGGCGATTAATTCGGCAACCGTAATGCCATCAACAAATTCTGTGGAGATATAGGTCTTGTCCTTTTCCTGTCCCGCTGCATAAACCGAAATAATATTCGGATGCTTAACTTTGGCAACACGTTGGGCTTCCTTTTCAAATCGAGCAGCAATCGCTGCGTCTTTGCTATACTTTGGGTCCAGAATTTTCAGCAATACAAATCTGTCAAAAGACTTTTGCAAGCCTTTGTAAGTGGTTGTCATTGCTCCTTGGCTCAACTCAGCATACAGCTGAATGTCACCAAATTTATCGAGGCCAGCCATTCTTCCAGATTGTTGCTATGCCAACTACGCGAAATGCTGGGTACACGCGCTGCGGTTGAAGGATTGTGTACGATTTGAGTTGCCGCTGGTGTAAAAGCCGGCGGGACCTTCTGTTGTGCAAGAAAATGATGTGCCAAAACAGATATACGCTTATCCAGTGCCCCAAATGACGCATGGTTGGGGCATGGCTATGGCAATAATGTTGAATGGGTAGAATAAATCTTCCCTAAGCCGGCGATTACATCGGGCCTATGGATCAAGATAACTATACATCAAGATAACTATACGGCAGCATAGCAAACCAATATGCTATTGGTTGTAGATACGCCTTGATTCCTTGATAACGCGTTTTGTAAGATGGGATTACAAAACAAGCACACTGCGCACTTTCGCTCCCTGAATATCGAGATCAGTGTCTATGGGCTGCCTGAAGGGCTTGCGTTCTCCCGGAGGGACATCCTTAACCGTAATATTCATACTGGACACTTTGATGTTATTCCGATCAAATAAAGAGATTTGAATCTGGGCCCCTTTTACCGGATCTTCAGACGGATTAAACAGCGTTCCAGTAACGATCCGTGCTCCACCAGGAAGCAAGGTATACTTGACGTCTTCAACTTGCACGTTCAGTGCTTGCTGTTCAGCTGTATCAGACTGACACGCCGAAAAAAACAGCAATACTAACAACGAACCAATTGCTAAATATCTCAACGAAGTAACTTCTTTGTATGAAAGATTCCAGTGATTAAAGCGAAGCGTGGGCTTTCCAATCTGTATGCAAGACCAATGCCACGAATAGCTTTAGACCAATTCAATGGGCAAGTGATTCCGAACAATCGGTTATTTGAACGTCAGAAGCATCAGATGACTCAAAATTCTGGTCCTGAAAACGCCGGAATAACGATCATTAATCCAGTTCATTCAGGTTTACTTTCAGTCTTTCCAGTTCTTCCTGTGCGTTTTTAGCTTTCTCACGCTCTCCATCAACAACCTGCTTTGGCGCCTTTGAGATAAATTGCTCGTTTTGCAGCTTTCGCTGTAATCCGTTCAGATATTTCTCCGCCTGGGCGATTGATTTCTGCAGACGCTCTTTTTCTACATTCAGGTCGATCATCCCGGCCAGCGGAATATAAACCTCATGTTTACCTACAACGACAGATGCGCTTGCCTTTGGTTTGGATTGCTTTGATCCAACAGTTAGATCATTTACACGCGCCAATTTTGCAAAGTATTGCTTATTGGCTTTCATGATCTCCGCTAAACCATTTGCATCTTCAGGCAGGTTCAGAATGGCACTGATGTCTTTCCCAGGCGACACCCCGTATTCACTCTTTACGTTTCTGATTCCAGAAATCAGCTCTTGCATAAGAGAAAGCGTATAGCCGGCTTTCTCATCCTGTTCGGCCGTATTTTGCTTTGGCCATTCTTGCATCATGCAAGCGGTACCTTCCTCGCGTGGTCGAAGCTTCCACCACAATTCTTCTGTGATGAACGGCATAAACGGATGCAGCAACAGCAACATCTTTTCATACAATTCAACGGCAACGGCAATTTTATCCTCAGGCATTGCTTCGCCATACGGTGGCTTGATCAACTCGAGGTACCAATCGCAGTAATCGCCCCAGAAAAGCGTGTAGATATTGGTCAGTGCATCATTGAGCCTGTAACGGGAAATATCTTCATCAACCGTGGCAATCGTCTCATTAAGCCTGGTATACATCCATTTCTCGACGAGTTCCAACTCCTCAAACGAACGTTGGCGGCGATAGTCTTTGCCCTCTTCCATGAACTGCCCAAACACGTTGAAGGCATTCCAGATTTTGTTTGCAAAATTGCGCCCCATCTCAAACTTGGTAGGATCCAGCTTGATATCCTGTCCCTGGGCGCATAAAACGGTAAGCGAAAATCGAACAGCATCCGCACCGTACTGCTCGCACATATCTATCGGATCAATGCCATTGCCAAGGCTTTTGGACATCCAGCGCCCCTGCTTGTCCTTGATCATTCCTGTGATAAAGATATCCTGATACGGAATCTCTTTTTTCACATACAAGCCGGCCATGATCATCCGGGCAATCCAGAAGAAAAGGATATCATATCCGGAAACGAGTACATTACCGGGATAAAAGAAATCCTGATCTTTTGTAGCGTCTTCAGATTCATCTGGCCATCCCAATGTAGCAAAAGGCCATAACCAGGAGGAAAACCATGTATCCAGTACATCTTCATCCTGTACCATGCCAGGCTCAGGCTGCTCAACCGCAACAACAAACGGTCGGGTTTCATCAATCTCACCTGAAGCATCTGTATAGTACCAAACCGGAATACGATGCCCCCACCACAACTGCCGGCTGATACACCAGTCACGTATGTTTTCCAGCCAGCGATAGTATTCGTTTTCCCAGCGTTTGGGATGAAATTTAATCTTTCCACTGCGTACTGCCTCAAGCGCCGGCTTGGCAAGCGGCTCCATTTTCACAAACCACTGCCTTGAAATCAACGGTTCGATGATGGCCTTCGAGCGACTCGAAATAGGAACAGTGCTTTTGTACGGCTCAATTTTAACAAGCAAGTCAGCTTCTTCCAGATCAGCAACAACGCGTTTGCGGGCTTCGAAGCGATCCAATCCTTCGTACTTGCCCCCATTGTTATTAATCGTGGCATCCAGATTCATGATATTGATGATCTCGAGGCCATGTTTTTGGCCAATCTCAAAATCATTTTTATCATGAGCCGGCGTTACTTTTAACGCCCCAGCACCAAACTCGCTTTTGACATACGCGTCAGCAATAATGGGAATTTCGCGATCTGTTAAAGGCAACAAAACCTTTTTGCCAATCAAATGCGTGTAACGATCATCTTCCGGATTCACAGCAATCGCTGAATCACCCAACATAGTCTCCGGACGCGTCGTCGCAATTTCTATGTACCCTGATCCATCTGCCAACGGGTATTTGATATACCACAGATGTCCATCCCGCTCAATATTGTTTACTTCCTCATCTGAAAGCGCGGTCATGTCTACCGGGCACCAGTTGATCAAGTACTCTCCTCTGTAGATCAGATCATCGTCGTACAGGCGGACGAAAATTTCCTGAACGGCCTTTACGTATTCCTCATCCATGGTGAAGCGTTCGCGCTCCCAATCACAGGAATCGCCCATCCGGCGCTTCTGCTGCAAGATGATGTCACCGTATTCGCCAACCCAGTCCCATACACGCTCAGTAAAGGCTTCCCGTCCCAGATCGTGACGATTTTTGCCTTCATTCTTTTTGAGGGTACGCTCAACAACATTTTGTGTAGCGATGCCGGCGTGATCTTTACCCGGCATCCATAAGGCTGCGTACCCTTGCATCCTGCGCAAACGCGTCAAGGCATCCTGCACCGTATCCTGCAGGGCATGGCCCATATGCAAACGCCCCGTCACATTCGGGGGCGGCATCACAATCACATGAGGTTTCTTATCTGGGTCCCGCTGCGCGCGAAAGAATCCGTTTTCTTCCCAGTACGGATACCATCGTTTTTCGATGGTTTGAGGGTCATATGGTTCGTGTTTACCAGCCATAGCGAAGTCGTAAAGCAGCGTCAGTAATGCAAAACAGGATAAAGACTGTGAAAAACACTACAGGGATTTCAGGGTTCCTCGATTCGGGTTCGGGGTTCAAGGTTCTGCGTTCAAGGTTGTGCGTTCAAGGTTGTCTGTCCCCCTGGAATTAAACAACCTTGAACATTAAACCCGGAACGTTGAACCGGCCCCTATCTAACTTCAGCTTCAAATCGCTGCTTGATTTCTTCGAAGTTGTCGCCGCCAAATTTTTCCAGAAATGCATTGGCGATTGTAAACGCTACAGTACTTTCAGCCACCGTGGACGCCGCCGGCACACTGGTCACATCGCTCCGTTCATATCGCGTAGGCTGTGTATCACCCGTTGCAATATCTACAGTACCCAATGGTTTAATGAGCGTAGGAATCGGCTTCATAAATCCACGCACGACAATCGGCATTCCGTTAGACATCCCGCCTTCTATACCGCCAGCATGGTTGGTGCGCCGGCTATACTTGCCATTTTTGCCTGTAATTTCGTCGTGAACCTGTGAACCCACCGTAGCAGCATTTCGCACACCATCACCAACCTCAACGGCTTTCTGCGCCTGAATCGAGAGGATTGCCTGCGCCAAAAGTCCGTCA
>JBGCEN010000020.1:0-6697 GCA_045106435.1 Rhodothermales bacterium | reverse complement strand
TTTATCAGATAAAAAATGTTCAATACAGAATTACTGAGCGATTTATACCGTCATATGGAATGGGCAGATGCAACCATGTGGAAGGCTTTGCAGGCTACGCCGGCTGTTTTAGAGGATGAAAGCCTCAAGGAGCGGCTGTTTCATATCCACTTTACTCAATATTCCTTCCTGACCGTTTGGAGGGGAGATGAGTTCAAGTTCATGAAATCCGACGCGTTTGAATCGCTTGATGATATCTACACATGGATGCGTGGAAATTACGCAACGTTGCACAAATACATAGCAACGCTCGAAGATGAAAAGCTATCTGAGCCGATGGAAATGCCCTGGGCAAAGTATTTTGGCCGGCAACTTGGCCGGGAGGTGAAAACGACCACACTCGGTGAGACACTAATGCAGGTATGCTCGCACAGTGTGCATCATCGGGGGCAAGTAAACATGCAGATTAGAGCACATGGGGGAGAGCCGCCATTAATTGACTATATCGTGTGGCTCTGGTCGGATCGGCCCGGTGCAGAGTGGTCTTGATGGGGCGGGGATGAGGCTTGCGTTACAAGAAACTTGCTAAAAACAATAAAGCCTTGAATCAGCGAACTGATTCAAGGCTTTATGCGGTCCGGACGAGACTCGAACTCGCGACCTCCGGCGTGACAGGCCGGCGTTCTAACCAACTGAACTACCGGACCAACACTCTTTCTGTGTTGGGTGAGCGCTTATACTGCACCGCGCTCATTGAGATCCGAATGATACGACATGAATTTGCCCTGATCCAACGTTTTTTTATGAAAAGAATTTGAAGGTGACATTTCTTGGGTCTGAATACGCAAAATCCACCGATATGAACACCTCGCCTGGCCACTCAAAATGTAAGCAAACAAACTTTTTATTGCAGAAAGGATGACACTTCTTTAGATTGTTGGGATAACGCCGGCCTGACACTCGCCCCCGACAACAAGCCGGTCTGTTCACTTTAACTTGAAATGATGTACATCTGGAAGCGAATCCACCACTTCGTTTTAAATGAAAAGGCCATGTAACTGCATCGTGCTGCTTATTCCCTCAAGGCCATAATCCCAGATTGTATCTTTAAATATATTATTTATCGGGCATAGGATGCGCTCGAAAGGTCAAGTATGCAATTGAGGTTTATCGCCTTGATTTGATTGCTGGAAGCCCTTTGCGCATGTCTGTGTAATTGTTCAATTGAAGGAGGAGTAACAAATGAGCTCAAGTAACGACGGCATTAATCGCAATAAACTGTTTTGGGGGAGTTGTTTAGCTCTGCTCACAACCGCATTTGCTTTCACGGTGATTACAGCCATCGCTTTTGCAGTTAAGCAGGAATTCAACGTAACGAACGCGCAGCTGGGTCTATTCACCGGTGTGTTCTTTATTGGATTTACGGTTTCTCAGGTCATATTCGCACCATTCTGTGATACCATTGGTATGCGCTGGATCGTGCGTTTTGCATTTATCGGACATGTAGTAGGTGCACTGCTCCTGTTATTTGCCGGTAGTTTCAACATGGCTGTCGCAGGATCCTTGTTCGCAGGCTTGGGTGCCGGCCTGGTAGAAGCAGGATGTAATCCGCTTGTTGCTGCGCTTTATCCCGACGATAAATCTGCCAAGCTTAACATGTTTCACATGTGGTTTCCCTACGGTAACCTCATTGCCGCGTTACTGACAACGTTTGTACTTAGTCAGTTGGTTGGAGACGGTTGGAGAGGCTACACAGCCTTGATCCTGATACCTGCTGTAGCGTACGGTATCATGATGTTGTTTTCTGAGTATCCGCCAACAGAAGGCGCAAGTGCTGGTATTAGCTTTTCTGAATCGCTAAAGGCCACGTTTGCCCCCATTATGTTGATAATGCTCCCTATGATGTTATTAACCGCATCAATGGAGCTTCCTCCAAGTAGCTGGGTGCCCTCGGTGCTCCAGTCTGGGGGTGTAGATGGTATTCTGGTCTTCGGCTTTATCTTTGGCATCATGGGTACGCTCCGGCTACTTGCCGGCCCGATCCTGAAGGCGCTTACACCAACGGGCGTTTTATTCGGTGGATCAATTCTGGCGACCATTGGGCTATACCTCTTTAGCCAGGCTGATTCAGTAGGGATGTACTTCCTGACTGCTGCCATCTGGGCTTCAGGTATCGCATTGTTCTGGCCTACGATGTTAGGATATGTATCTGAAAGAAATCCAAAGAGTGGTGCATTGGGCCTCGGTGCTATGGGCGCAGTGGGTATGCTTGCATCGTTTTTTGTTACCCCTTGGCTGGGCAATATTGCAGATACAGAAGGTCACTCTCAGATCAGTGCACCAGAAGCCATGGCTGTTTTCGAAACAGTTGAAAGAGAATGGCCGGCTGTTGCAGCAAATGCGGGTGTGCTACAGGCTGAATTAGAATCTGTGATATCAAGTGTAAATGATGTAACCGCCTCGTATGCAGCAGACAATGCACTCCCTGCCGGCGCTACGGCTCAGGCATTGAGATCTATTGCTACAGCAGATATCGATTCTGATGTAAAAGGAGAGGCTTCGGCTATTCTTAATCCAGCAGATAATTATGGAGGGAAAACCTCATTTAAAAAGCTGGCGCCGTTTGGCATCATTCTCATCATCGTATTTGGGTTTCTCTATGTAAGAGACCGAATGTCGGGCGGATATAAGGCGGAACGTCTTGTCGCGTCTGATGCGAAAGAGGGGGCCGCGGCCTAAAATAATTGCCTTTATCGAAAGACCCCGCGATAGTAATATCGTGGGGTCTTTTTATGTACCGTTTCATTATTTTAATGCAGGTTGTGTGGTATTCTTGTAAGAATATGCTTGAGTCTTCAGTAACCAGTTATCGGTTCTCAGACTTTATTTTTTATCACTGAAGACTGATATCTGAATACTGATATCTGAATACTGAGCACTCAGCTGAAGGTCTGGAGAATTTAGCACACAACCTTGGTTAATTTATTCGACGCTAACAACCAAAAATTACCACGATTCCAATGGATAGAAGAGAAGCGTTAAAACGCGTAGGTTTGATCATGGGGGGTACGGTAGCGCTACCAATAGCCTCCGGTGTGATGTCCGGATGCCAGGCGCCGGCCGCAGAAGGATATGTTTTGCAAACCATGTCAGCCGCTCAGAATGATTTAGTAACGACCATGTCGGAGCTTATTATTCCTGCCACTGATACGCCCGGTGCAAAAGCTGCAAAGGTAAATGAGTTTATCGATCTCATGCTTACCGATTGGTTTGATTTAGACGATAGAGATGCTTTCCTCGCCGGCATAACGGAAACGGATGCTTTGGCACAAGCTGCCAATGGAAGCAGTTTTGTTGACAGCACAGAGGAACAGCAAATTGCGCTCCTCACGGAAATGGAAGAAGCATCTTACGCCAATGATGGGTCGCCGTCGTTCTTCCGCATGATGAAGCAACTCACGCTCACTGGATACTACACCTCCGAAATTGGCGCATCCCAAGAACTGAAGTATGTACATACCGCCGGCGAATACCGAGGAGATGTGCCTTATTCAGAAATTGGAAGGGCTTATTCCTGATTGATTTATGCTGTGTGCTATAATGTAGTTAGTGATAAGTGGTTAGTTTTTAGTGGTTAGTTAAAGAAAAAGTGAACTAATCACTAAAAAAACCAACCTCTAACCACTCTCTCGAAGGCTTTCATAGCATAACGCACAACTTGAGAAATCAAGCCCTCTTCGCGGGTATTTTTGCATTCACTTTAAGGTTTTACTGCGCACGATAATTGAACATGACTAATAAAAACATCAACATTTCTCAGGAAGCGGAAGTATATGATGCTATCGTTGTAGGCTCCGGGATTTCTGGTGGCTGGGCCGCAAAAGAGCTGACAGAGAAGGGCTTAAAAACATTGGTCCTTGAGCGAGGGCGGCCGCTTGAACACGGTAAAGATTATGTAACAGAGCATAAGGCCCCGTGGGAGTTCGAATTACGTGGCAGGGTAAAACGCGATGTAGCTGAAGACTATAAAATACAATCGCGAACCGGACAGTTTAAGGCGGATGCAGAGCACTGGTTTATTAAGGACAGTGAAAATCCGTATGTGGAGGACAAGCCGTTTACATGGATTCGTGGTAACCATGTAGGGGGACGTTCTTTGATGTGGGGCCGGCACTGTTATCGCTGGAGCGACCTGGATTTTACAGCCAATCAAAAAGATGGAAATGGCGTCGATTGGCCGATTCGATATGCGGACATCGCTCCTTGGTATGATTACGTGGAGAAATTTGCCGGCATCAGTGGTGAAAAGCTTGGCATGGCACATTTCCCCGACGGCCAGTTTCAGCCTGGCATGCCCTTGAATGTGGTTGAAAAAGACCTGAGAGAACACATTGTCAAGAACTTTCCGGAACGCATTCTTACAATTGGCCGCGTTGCGATCTTGACCGAAGCGCTCCCTGGACGAGCAGCCTGTCACTATTGCGGACCCTGTATTCGGGGATGTTCTACCGGTTCCTATTTTAGCAGCCAGAGCTCAACGTTGCCGGCGGCAGTGGCTACAGGTAATTTGACCATGCGCCCGCAAAGTATCGTCCAAAGTCTCATTTACGATGAGTCACAAGATAAAATTACGGGCGTTCAGATTATTGATGCAGAAACCAACGAGTCGATTGAATTCAAGGCCAAGGTCGTATTCCTTTGTGCTTCAACGTTGGGAAGTACACAAATCATGCTGAATTCCACCAGTAATCGTTTCTCCGACGGTCTGGCCAATTCCAGTGGTGAGTTGGGACACAATCTGATGGATCACCACTTTAAAGTAGGGGGAAGCGCCCTGGTTGAAGGGTTTGATGACCGCTACTACTACGGGAATCGTCCCACAGGATTTTATATCCCGCGTTTCAGGAATATTGACGCTGCAACCCGTCGAAGCGACTATGTGCGTGGCTTTGGATATCAGGGAGGCGCGAGCAGGATTGGTTGGGGCAGGGGTGTCGGCCAACGTGGTTTTGGTGCTGAATTGAAAAATGAATTGCGAGATCCCGGGTCATGGCGGATTGGCATGACAGCCTTTGGCGAATGTTTACCGCGGCACGGCAATCACGTCCGGCTAGATGATACTACCACAGATAAATGGGGTATTCCTGCGTTGCGTTTCAGTGCTGATTGGGGTGCCAATGAATTGGCCATGCGCAAAGACATGGCTGAATCTGCCGCTGAAATGCTTGAAGCAGCTGGGTACAAAAATGTCAGTTCATACGACAGCTATGTTGAGGGGGGTATCGGTGCTGAACTTGGCTTAGGTATCCACGAAATGGGTACAGCGCGTATGGGAAGAGACCCTAAAACTTCAGTATTGAATAAATGGAATCAGGCGCACGATGTCCCTAATCTATTTGTGACGGATGGTTCTTTTATGACCTCTTCGGGTTGCCAGAATCCTTCCATAACCTACATGGCAATGACCGCAAGGGCTGTAGATTATGCCGTTTCTGAAATGAAAAAAGGCAATATTACTTAACCGTAGCATGAAGGGGAGATAAAAGCAGTCATTTTATCTCCCCTTATTTTTCCGCTCTCTATAAGATCAACCGGCAGCGCGGTCCAGAGAGCATTGGGCCGAATATCCTTACCCAAATGAATAAGAATATCAACATAGCCAAACAGGCTGAAACGTATGATGCCATTGTTGTAGGATCAGGCATTACAGGAGGTTGGGCTGCGAAGGAATTATGCGAGAAAGGGATGAAGACGCTCGTGCTTGAACGAGGAAGGGATGTTGAACACGGAACTGATTACGTAACAGAACACCGGCCTCCGTGGGAATATCCATTAAGAGGACGTGTCAAGCCGGCGGAAGCAAGCAGAGATCATAAAGTGCAAAGCTTATGCTACGCTTTCGACGAGACAACGAAGCATTTCTTCATCAACGATAGAGAGAACCCCTATATAGAGGAAAAGCCGTTCAACTGGATTCGTGGCAATCATGTAGGAGGGCGTTCTTTGATGTGGGGCCGGCAGTGTTATCGCTGGAGCGACCTTGACTTCAAAGCCAATGAAAAAGAGGGAATTGGTGTAGCATGGCCGATCTCCTATGAGGATATTCAGCCGTGGTATGACTACGTTGAGTCTTTTGTTGGAATTAGTGGAGAGGCATTGGGTTTATCTTATTTGCCCGACAGTAAGTTTTTGCCGCCCATGGAGTTATCCGCCGGCGAAAAAGTATTGAAAAAAGGCATCGAGTCTGCTTTCCCTGATCGTGTTTTAACCATTGGACGGGTTGCCGTATTAACCGAGTCGCTAAACGGACGTGCAGCCTGTCATTACTGTGGCGTGTGTCAGCGAGGGTGTTCTACGGGATCCTATTTCAGCAGCCAAAGCGCTACATTGCCGGCTGCAACTGCTACGGGTAATCTTACGCTTCGTCCGGATAGCCATGTGCACAGCGTCATTTATGATGAAGCCACAGGCAAGGCTACCGGCGTCCGTGTGGTGGATGCGCATACCAAGGAGATGGTTGAGTATCAGGCTAAATTTGTGTTCATGTGTGCTCCTACGCTGGGCTCTACACAAGTATTGCTCAATTCCAAATCCGCCAGTTTCCCTGATGGCCTTGCCAATTCAAGCGGTGCATTGGGACATTATTTGATGGATCATCACTATCAGATTGCGGGTCGAGGTGTTGTAGAAGGGCTTGAAGATAAATATCACTATGGCA
>JBGCEN010000019.1:0-5903 GCA_045106435.1 Rhodothermales bacterium | reverse complement strand
TGCTTCCCTGTATCCCTATGTTTATGTAACAACCCGTAGTTTTTTCTTGAACCAGTCTGGCGCGCAGATCAATGCAGCCATATTGCTTGGTGCCGGCGAAACCTCAGTTTTTTGGCGTATAGCGCTCCCTATGGCGCGGCCGGCGGTTGCGGGCGGTCTTTTTCTTGTGTTAATGGAGGTATTGAACGATTATGGCGCTGCGCAATACTTTGGTGTCAATACATTTACAACCGCAATTTTCAGGTCCTGGTTTTCTTTGGAAGAACCTGATACTTCCATTTATCTGGCAGCCTTGTTGTGCCTGTTTGTTTTTGGGCTCATTTTACTGGAACGGTACCTGCGGAGAAGGAAAGGATATGCTTTTCGATCAGATCATGTTGAAATGGCGAGGCTTAGGCCAGCAAAACGCCGGCAATATGTATTGTTCGCAATTTGTTTTATCCCCCTGTTTCTAGGATTCCTGCTCCCTCTTTTTCAAATGGGGCAGTGGGCGCTGCTGACCTACAAAAAGGTGATTGGCATTGAATTTCTGGAAATGATCGGTTCCAGTTTTTTGCTCGCAAGTGCTACTGCTGTTTTGTGTATAAGTATTGCTTATCTGCTGATGTATGGCGCCAGGTGGAGTAAATCCAGAAAAGTTAAACTGTTTTCCAGAATTGCCGTCTTAGGATATGCAGTGCCCGGCGTTGTCATTGCTGTAGGTATCCTTGTGCCGGGCCTCGCGTTCGATAAATGGTTTATAAATTTCGCAAACAACCAGCTTGGATGGTCGGTAGGCTTTCTGATAAATGGGACGCTGGTTGGTTTAATGTTTGCATACTGTGTACGTTTTTTGGCTGTTTCGTATAACCCCATCGAAGCCAATGCAAAAAAGCTTGGGACTTCCCTGGGGGATGCTTCTCAAATGCTTGGGGCTTCCAAATGGCGCAGGACCATTGAAGTAAATGTGCCTCTTTTAAAAAAAGGATTGTGGGGAGGGGCTATTCTTGTGTTTGTAGACGTACTTAAAGAACTCCCGCTTACGTTATTACTTAAACCGTATGGCGTAATGACCCTTTCAGCCAAGGCCTATGAGTACGCAAGTGATGAACGTATCGCTGAATCAGCGTTACCTTCGCTTGTGATCATTGCCGTTGGATTGTTGCCAGTCATCTTTTTAAATAAGCTCCTTCAAAAGTAAATGAAGTGCCTGCAAATTGAACAATTGCACAAGTCTTATAAGTACGGCGTTTTGCCTGTGCTGCAAGGCATCGATTTTGATCTTTCAAATGGAGAGATTTGTGCAATAGTGGGGGAGAGTGGTAGTGGCAAAAGTACATTTCTGAAATTGATTGCCGGCCTTGAAGTGGCAGATCAGGGGACCATTTCTATTAATGGAAAAGCCGTGTCTACAAGACGAGAATTTGTCCCGCCAGAGAAGCGCAATATTGGCTTTGTCTTTCAGGATTTTGCGCTGTTTCCTCATCTCACGGTGGCGAAAAATGTTGCTTTTGGGCTAGGGAGAAAACGCGGAGCTGAGGCACGTGTACAGGAATTATTGCAGCTTGTAGGTTTGGAAAAGCATGGGGAGAAATATCCCAACGAATTGTCTGGCGGCGAGCAACAGCGCGTCGCTTTGGCACGGGCCATTGCTCCCAATCCATCATTGCTTTTACTCGATGAACCCTTCAGTAATCTTGATGTCAGTATAAAAAAGGAAATCAGGGCTTTTCTGTTTGAAATTATACGAGCAACGAAATTGAGCTGTGTGTTTGTAACACATGATCTGGATGATGCCATGATGTATGCCGATTCTATTTCGATATTGCATAAAGGCAGAATTGAGCAGAAAGGATCGCCCGAGGCATTGTATGCAAACCCCAAAAGCGCCTATGTAGCCGGCTTTTTTGGCGATTTAAACGTGCTCTGCAAGAAGACATTAACCCGTTTCAACTTATCTATTCCTGGAAACAGAGCGTGCGGTGTACGTGCATGTAAAATAAACTGCTCAGATTCTACCGACAGTAAAAGTGTGTCTGTGCAAGTTATTGGCAAGGTTTACATGGGGGACCATGATAAAGTGGCAGTAAAGACCCAGGATGGCTGCCGGCTCGAATTAGAAATGCCTGCAGGGAAATCCTCAGAGGCAGACGAATTGTTTGTATCGATCGATCAGTCTGATGTGCTCTTATTTGATTAGATCGTTCTTACTTTAAACGTTTAACATGAAAAATATATTACTGGCACTGGTCTTTGTTTTTGGATTAAATGTAGTACCTGCGCAGGCGTGGAGTCGCAATGGGCATATGATTATTGCTGCAATGACCTACAGGGCCTTGCCTGATGCACTGCAACAATCTTATACCGAATTACTCAGAGAGCATCCCGATTATATAAAATGGGAAAAGGAATACCAGTCTCTTCAGGTTGATATCGAATTGGGCGAATTTCTGTTCATGAAAGCGAGCGTATGGCCAGATGAGATTCGACGTCAGGGGAGCGTCTATGATCATCCCACTTGGCACTACACAAATTTTCCAGTGATACCCGATGATTTTCCGATGGAGGAGACCCTCACGCCCGAAAATGATGTGATCTTTGCGGTAAATGAAAGCCGGCGTGTTCTTTCTGATTCATCATCATCGGTGGTTGACCAAGCTGCACACCTCAGCTGGATTCTGCATACCATTGGAGACATGCATCAACCATTGCATAGTGTCGCGTTGGTCAATGAAAAATACCCGCAAGGAGATCGTGGCGGCAATTTGTTTTTTGTTCGGCCGAGAGCAGAAAGTAAAGGGGTAAATTTGCACAGATATTGGGATGGATTGCTGGGCACAAATGGTAAGGTGCGTGACGCCCGAAATGACGCAACGATGATCTGGCAGGCACTGTCTGACGAAGCATCCGCGCAAATCTCAGCGCAAATAGACGTGCGGTCGTGGGCCCTGGAGGGGCGTGTGGTGGCTATCGCGAGTGTTTATCTAAATGGCGAGCTAGAAGGAACGGTGGAAGAGCGCAAAGAAGCCGCAGTTATTTTACCAGAAGCTTATGGTAAACAAGCCAAATCGATTGCACAGAAAAGAGCAGTTTTAGCCAGTTTGAGGTTGCTACAAGTCCTCTCAGAAAGCTAAAAAGCCTAACCACCACATGAAAAAAACACACGCTGCGTCCTTGTTTGTCCTCTGCATCTTACTGGTGTTTCTGTTGGATGTGAAAGACTTTACAAGTGTCGCTGACCTGCTATCTTCCATGCACCCTGTTGATTATGCATTTTCTGTATTCTGGGCAGTTGTTTTCTATTTATTGCTACTTCCTGTTGCCGTGTTGAGCCAAAAATTTCTATTTGTAGTAGAAGAAATTAATCATAAAAAATAAGCGCCGGCAAAAAAATCAGCACAGCCAGAATATGAATGAAAGGATACGTGGTGTATCTGGGGTAGCGGTTGTAAGTACCTGGTACTTACAGCGCAAAAAGTCACTCTTTTTCGGAAGGGTGGCTTTTTTTGTGCTATGAACCTGGTACTGTTCCGGAGAAATAAATAACATATTGAGCTTCATCAGTACGAAAGGTGCAGCGGTACAAAATACGTCTTGCTTTAGTAAATTCGTACCCATCGTACCCATCGTACCCATCGTACCCATCGTACCCATCGTACCCATCGTACCCTGAATCGGATACTCTATTTACTTCTCTGACAGACGATCAGCTCACCAAAAACGCTTGGTTTTGTACGCTTTGAATGCCTCAGTGTCCAGTTTAAAACTTCCAATGTTATGCAAAGCCCATGCAACGTAATTAGGGTCTCTTGCAATGATGTCTTCTATGGACAAGCCTTGATATTTACCAAAAGGCATCAGTGATTGTAGTGTAAGAAGGGGAGGCCTTTCAGTTTTAGTTGTGCAGGTCATACCATGAGGAGAGGGCCGTTAAAGAAAAGGGGTATTAAAGAAAAGGGGCATCGGGAGAATGCTTGAGGTGTAATGCATTGTCCTGGAAGATTATCGTTCCGCCAGAGGGAATGGTCCGGATGCGGAAGTGTTGTAATTTGATGTTGTACAGTGACGGCGCGCCGAGAATTCCTTATGCGCGTCCCTTTACAATCGATCAAATTTCTGCTGATCGTATGAGGCTGGCCCGTTGCAAGAGTTCCATCAAGTCCGATCTGGTAAATGGCTTTGGTAAATAGTCATCAAAACCTTGCGTAAGGAAATTGGAACGATCTGTAGGCATGGCATACGCCGTAAACGCAACTGCGTAGAACGCATCTTTATCTGGCAAAGCTCTCAGTTTATACAAGAGGTCTGTGCCGGTTCTTTTCTCTCCCAGATTGATGTCAAGGAGCACCATATCAAATTTTGCGTTGGTGAACGCAACAATAGCGGCATCAAAGGAATCGATCAAGACAACGTCGAATTTTGGTTTGAGCAATCGCTTGACCAATAACTGTGTCTCCAGATTATCTTCAACGACCAACATTTTATACTGAGGGATAATATAATTATGCCCCTTTTCTCTTGGCGTAATTGAGTCTGGTACAAGTTGGTTAATTGTGCTGTTTAGTAGTGGGAATAAGACGCTAAAGCAACTGCCTTCCCCTTTTTTACTATCTACTTTAATTTCTCCATTCATTAAGTCAACGAGCCTTTTGGTAATCGTAAGTCCAAGGCCCACACCTTCATATGGTCGGTCATCTCCCATGTATTCTTGTCTGAACGGCTCAAAGATTTGCGGCAGGAATTTTTCATTGATACCAATGCCAGAATCTTTGATCATGACTTCCAACTGGTCATCAACAATTTCAACACTAACGTAAATTTTGCCAGATTCTGAATACTTGATGGCGTTACCGATAAGATTATCCATGATCCGATCCAAAGAGCCAGGATCCAGCAACGCATACAATGCATTATGATTGCTTGAAAATTCAAGGGTAAGGTGCTGTTGTTTTGCAAGAGCAGAAAGGAGCCGGCAATGTTTTTGGACGCGATCTACGACATTGATGGGTGTTTGTCTCAGCTTGTGGTTATGCGCCTTGAGTTTTGCGAAATCGAGTACAGAGTTGAGCGTGTGTAAAAGCCGATTGCCTCCACGAGCAATGAGTTGTGCAATTTCACGATGTTCACTGGGGAGTTCCTCTTCCAATACTTCCGCAAAACCGATGACGCCGGCCAGCGGGGTTCGAATTTCATGACTCATGTTGGCCAGAAACTCATTCATAAACCGGGCAGCGCGGAGTGCTTTTTCCCGTTCAGAAATGAGTTCTTCCTCCATTTGCCGGCGAACCGTAATATCCATCATCGCAGACCGTACCAAAACCTCATCATCTGGGGGATTCTGGATGAGGACACTCTGGATTTCAACGTAAAAGGATGAGCCATCTTTACGTATTAACCGCAGATCACATGCTTGCTTGTCTCCTGTCTCAATTACGTGCAGGATATGCTGATTAAATTGATGCTGGTCTTCCGGGTTCAGGAATTTCAGAAAAGGTTTGTGCAGAACGCGTCTTCGGGCGGTTTGCAACATGTTTATACCTGTCAAATTAGCATCGTGTACCAGGCTGTTATCATCAAATACAAAATATCCAATGGGTGCGAGTTCAAAGAGTTGCCTGTACTCCGATCTGGATTGCTCCAGCTCGATCTGAGACATGCGCAATTGTTTGTTCTGCCTTTCAAGTCTTTGCTGGTAGGTGTGCAGTTTTTCAACAGGATCTGAAGCGGGAGAAGGTGCCGTTTGTTCTGTAGTCTCCCCAGCAATTGTCTGAGCTCCGCTCGATTGCTGTCCGTCATCTGAAATGCGTCCCATAATTACGTATAAAATTTATTAGATATGCCGTCGCAGAAATGCTTTTACACCCAAAGGCTGATACAATCAGAATAGCGCAGCCAGAAAACAAAGGGTTAACCTATCAGCAATG
>JBGCEN010000018.1:0-30485 GCA_045106435.1 Rhodothermales bacterium | reverse complement strand
GACAATTAACTTGCAAAATGCATTTCGCGTCCTTTTTGCCCATATCTGCGTTCCTTTTTGCGCCCGATGCGCTGCATCGAACTCAAAAAGCGCCTTGATCTGAACAAAAATGCCATCGAATGATCTTTTCCCTGCTAATTGTCCACACACCCTAAAACTAATTAGCTTTTCAATTAAAACAGAAGCATTTTGTGTTTTAATACCATGTTGAGCAGAAAATGTGCGCGGGATATCCCACGCACATTTTAGTCCATGTTCTATGCCCGGCGTGGATGCAGAGGCCTTTAAAAATCACCCTCACATGCAAAAGCCTCTATGTCAGTACACAAAAAAGGTGCAAAGCCGGCGAGGCGTTTGCACCTTGTAAAGAGTTGTATCTTGTAACGTACTATATAAAAACGATACAAGAAGGCTTCTTAAGCTCGATATCTTTGATTAAGAAACAAGGAAACTCATTGTCCCTACACCATACTTAGGAATGTTGATTTCATAATCACCACGGTTACCCGCTGCAAGTAACACATCAACAATTTCAGTGATCTCTTCCGTTTTACGGACTTCAGTCAATTTCAGATGACGCGTATCATCATTGATAATAAGCCGCGTGCAAATGTTCATGATTTCATAAAGATTCTGGACCATCATCTCCGAAAGATCATTGCTTGCCGCTGCTTCTTGAACAGGTCCTGGAGGCATCATAGTCATTGCCCCACCGGCATAGGCTGCAAAAGGGACATCAACATAACATATGGCCCCTGGTTCGCCTTCACTATCGACATAAATTGCTGCATATTTGCCGGCTACGTCCACAGGCTCAGTTTTGTATTTTGCAGACATGTTGTCCCCAAAAAACAGGTTCAACATTTCATAAATGTCTTCTTTATTTGGTAAAACTTGTTGCATGGTGCTAATTTTCTAATGAAAGGGGGATAAAGTTAACATGCACTTCAAAGGACCGGCGCTGATTAATCCAGGACCACCCATAATGCCTGCTCAAACGACTCAACCGTGAAAGGCTTGGCAAGGAGAAACAGTGCGCCGGCTTTGCGGGCTCTCAGACGCATTTCGGTAGTACCTTCAGTAGTTACAAATCCAAACTTGACCTTAATTCCTTCTTCGTTAATCGCCTCTAACATCTCAATGCCCGTCATATTAGGCATATTCCAATCAGAGAGGATGAGGTCTGGCTTTTGTTCACGGATGGCAATCAACCCTTCTGCTCCATCCGTTGCCTGAATGAATTTCTCACCTGACAGGCCAGCCTTTTTTGCAGTTTTAATTACAATCATCCGCATTGCCATGCTGTCGTCAACAACCAGTACTTTCATGTGCACACTTCCTAATTGATTTTAATGAACCGGACAAACGGTGCTATTTAGATATCGACATTTTCAGCGAAAATCTTTAGGGCATTGTGAATTTTATTGCATATGACATTCCAATCTTATTGATTCTTCGCCTTTTCATCTTCTGTGAAGCCACTGAATCCGCTTTGTCTAAGGTTATGATTAACAAAATTTGGTCGATAGACGAAATTAGACGTTTGGAAGGCAGTCATATCATGTCAGTCAATATCTGAATAACAACCATTGTTTAATTGAAAAACCTTGGAAAGCATTATTCAAATGCCGGTAAGTTTTTCCTGTATACAATGGTCGTGTTAACTGCCTTACATGCATTTTATTGTATTGAAATCAGTGCCAGCCTTGACGCAGAGCCAAGCGAAGAGATGGTGCATTCTTTGATAAATACAATGCACAACATGTCTAACTAAATCAGGACGGGCTCTTCAGAACGATCTGAAACCAGAGTCAAGTAAAAGACCTCTTTTAACAACATGGATCAGTACAGGCCATATGGACGAGCAAGATGAATTAGTAAAGGAATTTCTCATTGAGAGCTTCGAATATCTGGATTCTCTTGACGAAGACCTGTTAACGCTCGAGAAAGAATCACCAGGCCAGGATTTATTGGCCCGAATATTCAGAGCACTTCATACGATCAAAGGAACGGGAGGCTTTCTCGACTTTGACAACCTGGTATCCGTAGCACATGCCGGCGAAGGGCTTTTGGATTGCCTACGTAAAGGCATTATAGAGCCCAGTGATGAAATTGCCAGCTCTTTATTCGATCTGGTTGATGCCATTCGAGAAGTGCTTCAATCAATTGAAGAGACAGGACGAGACGGAGAAAAGGCTTATGCCGAACTCGTAAAAACACTGGTGAGCCTGCAAGGCGGCAACGCAACTCCTGCTCCGGCGAAACCTGCATCAGAAGATACGCCGGCACCAACCGCTGAAGTCTCTCCACAGGAAACCGAGAGCGAAAACAATAGGGATGAAAAACCTACTGAACCAGCTACGGGTAATGCCGAAGAAGAGGATGACGAGCTAGGAGGATATGTCAAGCAGATGCGCGGTCTGCTCGCTGACATTAATGGCGAACTGGCTGATTTTCCTTTAAATCGACTCGACACAGAACGCATTAACCGGATTCAGAAGTCATCCAAGAAGATTGCCGGCTCTAGCAGTATCATGGGCTATCGAAAGCTCATTTCTGTCGTTATTTCTCTCCGTGAGAAATTGGAAAACATTATTAGCGGCGAAACTACGTTGTCTCCCGAAACGATTTTGTTATTCTCTGCACATGTTGATGCGGCAGAAACCATTCTGGCAAACATTGAGCGTTCCGAAAGTGAGGAGGTTGTAGATTTTACGGCATTAATTAATGAATGCCATGAGAAAAGAAAATCAGCACCTGTAGCTTCTCCAGAAGCAGAAACACCCGATGCAACGCCTCAAAAACTTGTGGAAGCAACGAACAATGCGGAAAAGGGCCCTGCAACAACCTCAAACGATTCAAAAAACAAGACAGAGGCCCCTGCTCAAACAAACGTCGCATCGCCGGCATCTGAGCAAACCCGCAGCAGTAAAAACACTAATGAGAGCAGTAAATCCGGCCAATCGGAAAATCACAAACGGAGTCTTTCAGACAATAACATTCGGGTCAATGTTGATTTATTGGATGCCTTGATGAACCTGGTTGGTGAATTGGTGCTTACCCGGAATCAAATTCTGCAATTTACTTCGGCTGGCAATACCAACCCTGCTTTTGCAAACTCTGCACAAAACCTCGACCTCATAACAACTGAGTTACAGGAAGGGGTAATGAAAACGCGGATGCAAACCATCGGAACCATCTGGAAGAAATTCCCACGGGTTGTACGAGATCTTGCAAAAGCCTGCAACAAAAAAGCTGTCGTCCTCATGGAGGGCGAGGATACCGAGCTCGACAAGACGATAATAGAAGCCATCAAGGATCCTCTGACACACTTGATCCGCAACTCAGTTGACCATGGATTAGAAAGCCCGGAAAATCGCAAAAAGGCGGGCAAGTCGGAGGTTGGTAATATATTCTTGCGCGCATACCATGAAGGCGGCCATGTAAATATCGAAATCGGAGATGATGGCGCCGGCATCAATCCGGAAAAAATCAAAAATAACGCACTCGCCAGCGGTGTGATTACGCAGGTGCAAGCTGCCCGGATGTCCGACAGAGAAATTCTCAATCTCATTTTTGTCTCGGGCCTATCTACTGCAAAAAAAGTAAGTAATATCTCCGGCCGTGGCGTCGGCATGGACGTTGTTAAAACGTACATTGAGCGGATTGGCGGTACGGTCGACATTAACAGCAAGATGGGGCAAGGGACATCCATCAAGATCAAGATCCCTTTAACGCTGGCTATTATTCCTGCGCTCATCATTAAGGTTGCTGAAGAGCGATTTGCTTTACCCCAGGTAAACCTGCTGGAATTGGTTCGCCTGGAAGGCGATCAGATCTATACGGAAATAGAGCAGATCCATGATACACCGGTTTATCGCTTGCGCGGCAAATTACTCCCGCTGGTCTATTTAAGCAGAGAATTAGGTCTGGAAGAAAAGGTTGTACAAAGCGAAGAGGAAGAAGAACTAGCGGTCATAAATATCGTGGTCCTGCAGGCTGAAGATCATCCATTTGGCCTGGTGGTCAATGAGGTAGTGGATACAGAAGAGGTTGTAGTAAAGCCATTAAGCAAATTATTGAAACACACAACAACCTTTGCTGGCGCTACAATTATGGGCGATGGAAAAATTGCGCTTATTCTTGATGTAGCCGGCCTGGCTCGCAAAGGCGGAATCATGTCTCAGGACGAACAAAGACGATCCAAACCAGAGACAACGCAGCATAAAGAAAATGAAGAAATCAAATCGTTGCTCCTGGCCCGCGTAAACGAAGAGCGCCAAATTGCCATTCCCCTTTCGAAAATTTCCAGGCTTGAGGAAATAGAGACCGCTTCCATTGAAAAAACGGGCAATCAGGAAATTGTGCAGTATCGCAACAGATTAATGCCCCTGATTCGGTTAACACGACTGCTACAACTTCCACCGTCTAAAAATGAAGCGGCAAACGAAGTGATTCAAGTTGTTGTCTGTGCCAAAAATGGCGTCGACATAGGCATGGTGGTCGACGAGATCGTTGATATCGTCGAAGAACGAGTAACCCTTCAGGATCTGCCGGGCATCGTAAAAAGCGTCTCTATTATACAAAAAAAGGCCACAGACCTGCTCAGTGTTCAGCAAATCCTAGACACGCTGGATACAGAAATTTTTGAGACGCCAGCGAAGGCAGCACTAACCTCTACAGAGGCTTAATCCATGAAAAATCGAAAGCAATATTGCACATTCTACCTGAATGATTTGATGTTCGGTATTGATGTGTTGAAGGTTCAGGAAATCATATTGCCACAAGAAATGACTGAAGTACCACTGTCTACACCTTCTATTCGTGGCCTGATCAATTTAAGGGGACAAGTAGTTACGGCGATAGATTTAAGAAGATGGTTGGGATTTGTGCCTGTCGCAAACGGCAATGAAGCTATGAATGTTGTTATTCGTGCTGAAGAAGACATATTAAGCTTCCTTGTAGACGACATCGGTGACGTCCTGGAGCCGGATGAAGGCTCCTTTGAACCTCCCCCGGAAACACTGAAGGAAAACATCCGGGAATTGATTAATGGGGTGTACAAACTGGAGAATCAGCTCTTGCTCGTTATGAATGCGGAGCGAACATTTGAACTCTTCGCCGAAAAGTTCAACAGCTCTCCCAAACTAGCGATCAAGTAGTGATCAACGCACTTATTCCAAGCAATTACCTAAGCGCAAAATTACCATGCAAACTCTAGAACATAAAAGAGACTCCGGTGCTGCGAGCAAGAATGGCAGTCAATTGGGGCAGTATAGAAACTTCAATGAGAAGTTTGCTATCGATACACATAACCTCCAACTTCGTAAAGAATACTTGAAGTTGGGAGAAGAAGAAAAAGCTCTGATGATCGAGTTGATCCCCTGGGCTGAAGAATACGCGCCAACGATTATTAAAGAAGTGTATGACTGGCAGTTCTCTTTTTCTAGCACAGCTACTTTCTTTAATGAGATGTGCGCAAAAAAATCAATGAGCGTTTCGAGCTTGAGAGACCACCTCGAAAAAGCACAAGTTGGGTATTTAACAGATTGCTTTAAAGGAGCAAGGAATAATTGGGGACTCGACTATTTTGAAAGTCGGCTGAGTATTGGCGCCACACACGACAGGATTAACCTGCCGTTAAAATGGTACATCGGATCATACTCAGAGTTTATCGAACTTTCTACCAAGTATTTGAGAGAAGCATTTGATGATGTCGACTATGTTTTCAAAGCTGTTTCTGCCTTAACAAGTGTATTTCTCCTGGACATGCAGGCCGTAGCAGACTCGTTCCTGCTAAATACTGTGGACGCTTTGGGCGCACTTGGTGATATACAAACCACGACAACCACTGACAAAACAGACCATTTCGCACAAGTTAAAGAAGAATGTGATATAGTCCGTGCGCGTAACGCAGATGCAGAAGCACAGCTTGAATCAATCAACCGATCACAAGCGGTGATTGAGTTCGATATGAACGGGAACATACGGCATGCCAATACCCTTTTTCTTAATACAATGGGATATGGGCTGGAGGAAATTCAAGGCAAGAACCATAGCATGTTCGTCAAGCCTGAACATGCACAAAGCAATGAATACCGAGAATTTTGGGACAAACTTAGGCGAGGAGACTTTCAATCTGGAGAATTCAACAGGGTTGGGAGAAACGGTAAAGATATTTGGATACAGGGCTCTTACAACCCGCAGGTAGACGAAAACGGGGTCCCTTTTAAGATTGTAAAATATGCAACAGACATATCGGAACAGTTATTTCAGCGAGCTGATTTTGAAGGGCAATTGCAAGCAATTCATAAAGCAGAGGCTGTCATTGAGTTTAACCTTGACGGTTCTATTATTACCGCCAATGATAACTTCCTCAATGTCATGGGTTATACCTTGAATGAGTTGCAAGGGCAACACCATCGAATTTTTGTTGACCGAGAGTACGCTCAATCACAAGAATACAGAGCATTCTGGTCAGAACTGAGAGACGGTCAATATCAAGCCGGGCAGTATCAAAGAGTGGGAAGCGCTGGAAACGAAGTATGGATCCAGGCATCTTACAATCCTATCACGGGTGTTGATGGTTCCCTTGTAAAAGTTGTAAAATATGCTTCAGATATAACCGCCCAGGTCAAGGCAAATATCTATCTGGAGGAAAGTGTAAACAGTATGTTGGAGGTTGTAAAAGCTGCGTCCCATGGGGATTTATCCAAGTCCATTGAGGTTAGAGGTGACACTCCTATCGACAAAATGGGTGAAGGGTTACATCAATTCATAGAGAATCTCAAAGAGACGATCATTAAGATTGATGAAAGCGCGCACATGTTAGCGTCTGCGTCTGAAGAGCTTTCGGCGGTGAGTGAGAATATGGGTGATACTGCGACAAAAACGTCTTCACAGGCCAATATTGTCGCTTCTTCAGCTGAAGAAGTCAGCAGCAATATTCAGACAGTTGCAGCCGGCGCTGAAGAAATGACGGCCAGTATCAAGTCAGTAGCCAGCAGTGCAGATGAGGCTTCACGTGTGGCCAATGAAGCTGTAAAAGCAGCTGAAGAAACAAATCATACGGTTTCCAAGCTTGGAGAAAGTAGTACAGAAATTGGCAAAGTAATCAAAGTGATTACTTCTATCGCACAGCAAACCAACTTGCTCGCCCTGAATGCAACCATTGAAGCGGCTCGGGCCGGTGAAGCGGGTAAGGGCTTTGCGGTTGTAGCCAACGAAGTAAAAGAATTGGCAAAACAAACCGCACAGGCAACTGAAGAAATCAGCCAGAAAATTGAGGCCATTCAGACAGATACCGAAGGTGCTGTAAAAGCCATTAGCCATATCAGCAACATCATTGGCAAGATCAATGAATACCAAGGCACAATTGCCACTGCTGTTGAAGAACAATCAAGCACAACCTCTGAAATCGCGAGAAACGTGCATGAAGCGGCAAAAGGAAGTGCTGAAATTGCTGAAAACATCACGCAAGTAGCCCTCGCTGCCGAAAGCACCACAACCGGTGCTACCGACACCAATAGTGCCACTTCCGAGCTGACAAAAATGGCCACTACACTTCAGGGAATTGTCGCTCAATTTAAGTACTAACGACTCTGAAGGCTGTCTCATGGTACATCTATGGCAGGCCTGAGCAATGTTAGTTATTGTCAGCGCCTGCCATGTTTTTCCTACCATTAAACACTAAGAAACTGTTGAGATTTGAGGTTCACAATTGAGAGAGATGAGATTTTGAGTGATTTTGGATACGACTTTTTGAGCGCATAGCAGCGTTACGTGTGACACGAGGGCGCAGCCCGACTGATGCAAATAAAAAAGCGGATTAAAAGCACCAAAAGATCGCTCGCTCAATGTGAAGATTAAATCTCAACAGTTTCTAAACCTTGACCATTAATGAAATGATTCAGGTTCTTGTTGCAGATGATTCTGTACTCCAAAGACGTATCATCAAGAGTGCCCTGGAAATGGAGCACAGTATCGATGTATGCGGCACAGCGCCCACCGGAGCAATTACGTTAAAGAAAATTGAGCAGCTAAATCCCGATTTAGTACTGATGAATGTTGTCTTTCCAGATATTGATGGCATCCAATTACTACGTAAGATCAAAGAAAGGTGGCCGAAAACTCCTGTGATTGTCTTTAGTTCAAAAACATCGGAGGCTGCCTCGATTACTGTAAATGCACTGACCACTGGCGCAGCTGATTATATCGAAAAACCTTCAGGGGCCCGCGGGCTTGATGAAAATGTACAGCTCGTTTTCAGAAGCCTTGTTCCTAAAATCAAAATGCTTTGTGCAAAGAACGAAGCGCCGGCGCCGTTCGTAGCTCCCCATACATACAAAGAGCCTCGAAAAAGGAAAAATGTTATTGATTCCATTGACGTGATTGCCATCGGCGTTTCTACAGGTGGTCCTAACGCGCTCATGCAGCTGTTCCCGTCTTTTCCTGCAAACCTGGCTGTTCCCATTGTCATTGTTCAACACATGCCTCCCGTTTTCACATCCAATCTGGCAAAACGGTTAGACAAGTTATCAAAAATCCAAGTACACGAAGCCAAGGGTGGCGACCTACTTAAACCAGGAGGCGCCTGGCTTGCACCTGGTGGCTTTCACATGGTGTTAGAAAAAAACAATGGGCAAGTCTTTGTGGGCATCAACGAAGATCCACCTGAAGAGGGTTGCCGACCAGCAGTAGACGTATTATTTCGCTCGGTAGCCGATGTGTATGGCGCCAACGTTCTTGCAGTTATTCTCACGGGAATGGGTAAAGACGGCTTTGCCGGCAGCCAGTGTATCCTTAAAGAAGGTGGGACTCTTTTTGCCCAAGATGAGGAGAGTTCAGTCATTTGGGGTATGCCCGGCGCTGTAACTAAAGCCGGCCTTCCTGAAAAAGTGGTTCCGCTCGACCAAATGGGCTACGAAATTGTGAGTAGAATTGAAAAAACTGCACGAATTTTAACCTTTTAACGTTAAGTAAAATGCAACAATCTGATTTTGAGTTTTTGCGTGACTTTATGAAACGAGAAAGTGGTATTACCCTCTATGAGGATAAGATTTACTTGATTAAAGCTCGCCTTGAACCTGTCCTCAAAAAAGCAAATATTCGCTCAATCGAGGAGCTTGTCACCCGATTAAGATGGCAACCAAAAAAAGATTTGATTGGCATGGTCGTCGACGTGATGACCACTAATGAAACCTTCTTTTATCGGGACAATGCGCCATTCGACGCATTACGAAATGATGTCCTGCCTGAACTGATAAAGATGCGCGCCGCTAAAAAGTCACTCGACATCTGGTGTGCGGCCTGTTCCAGCGGACAAGAACCGTATAGTATTGCGATGCTAATCCGCGAATACTTTCCCGTTTTAAACGATTGGAAGATTAATATTCTTGCAACCGATGTTTCATCGGAAATTGTGGACAAAGCAAGAAAAGGATACTACACCCAATTTGAAATGCACAGAGGCTTACCTAAAAAGCTGCTGAAATATTTTGAACAGGAATCACGGGGCTGGACCATCAAAGAAGAAATCCGAAACATGATAACCTTTCAGCAGGGAAATCTGGTTGCAACATGGCCTGCCACTACCCCGCCCATGGATATCATTTTCATGCGAAACGTGCTGATCTACTTTGAAAATGACGTCAAAAGCGAGATCCTCCGTAAAACAGAGCGGGTACTCAAGCGAGATGGGTTTTTATTTTTGGGCCAGTCGGAAACTGTCTCTCAACTAAAAACTTCCTTTGAGCCCCATCAGGTTTCAAATGCATCTTGTTTCAGACTACAAGCGATAGGTAAAAAAGCAATAGCTTATTAATCAGAGTCTATTAATACGCACTGTATTTGAAGCACTGGTTGTATTGGAGCCAGGCATGAACGTGTCTAAAGTAAAGAAGGTGCTATGTGATTTACATAGCACCTTCTTGCATTTAACATGCGCAGATATTGTACAAACAGCACGAACTCAGAATTGAAGGCTTGATTCGTATGTTTGGTGCGCTTAATTATTAACTACGTCAGGTATTTCGTTGACCAAGTACAGACACAAACATCAGTCTGTAGCAAAACAGTAAAACAGACCATCTCCCCCGGTATCTTGAAGATTCTCCTGGCTACATCCGCGTGAGCCGTGCGCAGAATGCCACGAAGTAGGATTGTCTCCACCCCCTGTTCGGTCGTGATGTCCTACTTGCGCACTGCCTTCGCCATTGCTGGTCCAATTACCGCACGTTGTATCCCCCTCTCCTTCGAAGAGCATCCCGTCCAGTGCAGAACCCGTAAGAATATCGTGACGATTGGGCGTATCTCCCCTACCCTTTACAACTTCCCCTTTTTCGTTGAGGACCGTTTCTTTTGTCAGGTTGTTGTTTTCGCTGTGTAAAATATCAATGTTGCTGGCAACTTCAACGCCTTTTGCATTATACCATGGTCCGCTGCCAATACGATCACGCGCGTGAACGCCGGCTTCATCTCCCATGGCCGCTGTGCTCAGGTAGGCGCGCCACGTGCGACTTCCCTCGCCGGCAGTTGCCGCTAAAGTAGCACAATGCTGATCAGCACCCGCGAGTCCTCCCAGGTTTGCACCATCTCCAGGCCCCATACTTGTGAGGAAAAAGCTCATGGCCGGAAGATCAGCCGCTGCAGCTGCCGGCGGAGTATCATAGTCATCGGTCTGACATGCTGCAAGCGCAAAAAGCATAACGCAAGCCAGGCCTAAATTCGAAATATATCTGATTGATTTCAACATATACGGAGCGATTAGTGGGCGAAAGTCTTCTTAAAAAAGAAGCGGTAGATGTTCAATTTACACCCTAAATCAATCAATTTCGAGTTTTGCAGTTTTCAGTAGTCAGTAATCAGTTTTCAGATCGCACTTTTAATGCTTCTGAAAACTGATCACTGACTACTGAAAACTGAAAAACATTCACCCCTTTGTTGCCTTCAACATGCGTGCATCTACCCCGTGGATGCGCATCTCAATCAGCTTATCAACCTTGGGGATAAAGCCGGCGTCCTTTACTTCTCTAACAAAGGAAGTACTCACCCCGTGGATGCGCATTTCTACAAGCTTGTTGATGGCGATATTCTTGTATCCAAGATCAGCCAGATCAGATACATAGCCGGCACTCACGCCGTGAATACGCATTTCTACAAATTTATCCAGTGGAATCTGGTCGTATCCGAGTTTCGAAAATGTACGGATATCATCTGTATTTACGCCGTGAATACGCATTTCAACCAGTTTATTCAGCGGCACATTTTTATACCCGGCCCGCGCAATGGCTTTAGCATATTCTGCGCTTACGCCATGAATACGCATTTCTACGACTTTATCTAGCGAACTAATATTGTATCCCAGGCCCTTCAGTTCATCGACATATTCTGATGACACGCCGTGAATGCGCATTGACATCAAGTCGTCATGGGGAATATCTGCAAAACCCAAACCAGCCATTTCTTCGATAAATTCTACAGACACCCCATGGATTCGCATCGAGATGTATTGGTCGTGGCTCAGGTTCTTGTAGCCCTGGGCCTGAATGTCTCTGATGTATTCCGGCGAAAGCCCGTGAATAGCTGAAGCGAGGAGATCATCATAGGACAGGTCATCAAAACCCAGTTCACCCAACTCTTCAACAAATGTGGTCGTGACGTCGTGGATGGCAAGCATCAGGACTTTATCCTGATCAAGCGAGCGATACCCAAGCCGGCCCATTTTAGTCAGATAATCTGCATTTGAGGCAAATTCAAACGTGCCTGAGCCGGCATCATCCACAAATTGTCCTTCAAAATCAAAGTTGCCGGCTTCACGGTTCAAATCAAAAGACACCGATGATTTCCCGTTGTGCCCGCTGGATATCCCAAGGCCATCGAGGTCTTTTATAGCCAGGGTAAAGTTAAACCCGTGGCGCTTCTTCTGAGTGTTCGCACGCATGGTGATCCATAGCGTTTCCGATACGCCTTGCCACCTGTGTTCCTGAAACTCACCGATCCAGGTACCTGTTATGTTTACAGGACTAACTTGCACCGCTTTGCTACGCTTTAGCGAGACTGCGCCTATGAGTAAAAATAGTAAAGGCAGAAGTATCCAGTTGTTCTTTTTCATAGCGTTTGAATTTTCGGTTGCAGAGCTACTGGCCAATGGCTGCGGCTAGGGCTTCGTTGGGGAGATTCATGAACCTCCCCTACTGAGCTGCTTGCGATGGCTGCGGCTGGGGTTTCGTAAGGGGAGGTCATGCATCTTCCCTACTGAGCTGCTTGCCGATGGCTGCGGCTCGGGGTTTCGTAAGGGGAGGTTCATGCATCTTCCCTACTGAGCTGCTTGCCGATGGCTGTGGCTCGGGGTTTCGTAAGGGGAGGTTCATGCATCCCTTTTGGATCCTGGATCAAGTCCAGGATACGCATCTTTCTGTCCCAGAAAGATGCTAGTTATCCCTTAGAGAGCGAATGAAATCGGCGTCTACACCATGCTTTTTCATGTCGATTAGTTGGTCAACAGAGACATCTTCCAGGCCGGCTTCTTTTAATCGTTCTACAAAATTTGCATCTACACCGTACTTCCTCATGCTAATCAGTTCGTCGATGTCAAAGTCCAGGCCCGTCTCGCTCATTCCTTCAAGGTAGCGGCCGTCTACGCCGTACTTTTTCATGCTGATAACATCATTAAGCGGAATGCCTTTATATCCATACCGGGCAAGACTTTCAATAAACCGACCACTGACGCCGTACTTGCTGGCCGATATGAGTTCGTCTGCTGACAAGTCTGTGTACCCATAATTCTTCATGGACTTGATGAGGTCACCGCTCACGCCATATTTGCCGGCAGATACCAGTTCATAAAGCGAAAGATCATAGCCGGCAGCATTCAGGCTCACGATCAGGTCCTCGCGCACACCATATTTGCTTGCTGAAGTCAGTTCATCTGCTGACAGGTTTGTATACCCGTTTTCAGCCAGCATATCTATAAGGCGACCACTTACGCCGTACTTGCTCATATTCGCAAGTTCTGACAACGACAGATCTTTAATATCGGCATCATCCAATGCTTCGATTAAATCTGTACGCAAACCATATTTACTGGCCATAACCAGTTCATCGATGCTTGCATCTGAGTATCCATACTTGGCAAGCGTTTCGATCATTCCGGTATTCACACCGTATTTGGACATACGGACGAGATCGTGGGCTGACAATGATTTGTATCCCGCATCACGCATGGTCTCAACAAAATCGGCATTGACACCATACTTGCTCATCTCTGCGTAATCAGCCAGGCTTTGTTCGGTGTAGCCGGCGTCTTTCATTCCGCGGATATACCGCTCGTTTGCGCCATACTTGCCAAGATTTACCAGGGTACGATAGCTCACATCTTTGTATCCCATCGCTTTGATCGATTGGATAAAATCAGCGTCTATTCCGTATTTCCGAAGCTGTATGATCTGGTCGATGGACAGGGAGTCCAGAGAGACATTGTCTGAAGCCTGACTGTCGTTCTGGTTATCATTGCGCGCCCCGGGAAAGACCAGATGCGGCTCTGCCTGGGCAAATCCATCAGGGAAAGCAATTTCAGGGACAACGATCTCTGGAATCACTATATCAGCAATCGTAATTTCCGGTACAACTATTTCGGGCACTACTATTCCCGGGAATGCAGGCTGCGCAGTTGCTGGTGCTTTGGGAGGAAGTGGTGCCACTGCAATGACTGCCGTATTTTCAGGGGGAGCCACTTGCGCATTGGCCGGCTGCATAACAGCCAGAGGCACAACAATGCATGCAATCATAAAAACAGATACTGCAACGCTGGCTTTGTTTAACTGGCGACGACGCAGCGGGTCCAGAATGGATAACAATCTGCCTTCCAACTGAGATTGCCGCGCCATGGATACCGTTGCCAGGGTTGACCACTCGGCATTCTTGATCTGGCGTGCTGTCTGCAACAATGTCTCAGCGTAGCTGGAGGCATCAACTCCGGATGTTAATACAAGATCATCACATGCCCGCTCTCTTTCAACGCGCAACTGCCAGGATGCAACCCATACAAGCGGATTAAACCAGTACAATGCGCAGGTAATCTGCGTCAGCAAATGCAACAGACAGTCCCGTCGTTTTACGTGGGCCAGTTCGTGATATAATACGGTGCTACGCTGGCTTTCATTCCATTCATTCGCGTTCTCGGGCAATACAACAACCGGACGCCAAACGCCCACACTCATCGGTACCGAGGTCCATGAACTGGTACGCAGGCGTACAAATCCATCAATGCCAAGCTTCTTTGTGATCTCCTCTGACATCAGGTGCCAGTCTTCGTCCTCAACGAGCGTAGACTTACGTACAAGCAACATCGCGCCGGCATGCGCAAGCATGAGCCGAACAGAAGCCACAAAAACACCGAGCAACCAGATCATAAAGGCCCAGCTTGTCCAGTGGTAATCCATTGAAGCGAAAAACGAAGGGGAAGCATTTGTAGCAGACACGACCGGGTCCAGCGGGCTTGTAGCCCTGGGTGCCGGCGCGATTGGCGCCGGTGCAACGGGTGCCTGTACAGCAAAGTTATCAGTTCCGGCCGGGGCTTCCGTGAATCCGGGGGGGACTGATTGGGATATGGTTGTATCGGGCAGTAGCTCCAGTTGCCACGCGGGCAAAATTGAAGATAGCAGCGGAAGCATCATCAGGCTCAACAAGCCGGCGCACCAAACCGTGAAGCGAATGGCAGCGGCACTCCCCCGCAACATATAGGCAATAATCCAAGTTGCCGAGAGGACTACAATGCCTTTCCCAAAAAGAATGATCAATTTGGCAATGAGGGGACTTACGTCTGACGAAAAAAGGAAGGAATCAAACATTGCTTGCATTTTATTTGTCCTCTTGTTGTTTTGCGTTCTCAATCATATTAGAGAGGCGTTCTAAATCACTTTCAGATAACTCATCACTCTTCACATCCAGCAACGCTGCGACGGCTCGCTCTGCTGAGCCGCTGAAGAAAGCCTGAATCATATAGTCAATGGCCGAACGGCCGGCTTCCGCAGAAGTAATCGTAGGCACAAATACATAACGGGCCCCTTCTTTTCTGTGGTTGACATACCCTTTGTCTTCCAGAATTCTCAGCATGGCGCGTACGCCGGAGTAACTGGGCGGATTTGAGATGCCCTCCATTACCTCTGCTGCTGTTGCCTCTCCTTTCCGATAGATAAAGGTCATGATCTGCCGTTCTCGGGCTCCCAGATCCATCGGTGAGTTTTTATCTTTCATTTTATTCTTCGCTGTAGATACGACTTCTTTTAAATGCTACAATACTAGCACCTACGCATAACATAATGCAAAGATGCACCCGTGTCAATAAAAATGCTATATTTCTAGCACCTTGTTTCAAAAAAACCTTTTCGCACGTTCTTTCAATAGTTTTGGAGAGATGAGATGAGCAGTGCGAGGGGGCATTGCAACGGTCGTTTAGCTTGCGCCCACTCCTGCCAGAAATGCAAGACTTACCCTTAGCAAATACAGTAGCCGAGCTGAGTTATTCTTGCAACAATCCGACTTTCCTTGTCGTCATTCCCGCGTAGGCACATAGGCGCCAAGCAAATCGTTACACTTGCGATGAGAACAAGCTCTGCAGCCCTCATTAACCACATCCGTCATCTCTGCAAAGGCAGAGATCCAGTCTAACCGGGCTATAATCGCTGATTTTTCTGGATTCCCGCCTGCGCAGGAATGACGGAAAAAGTGGCCAGGTTGTTACATAAAAATTCTTTCTAACTTGTTATTTCTATTGAATATAAACACATCGTCCTTGACGCCAATGTGCGTAGGCAGGAATGATGGCAGAAGGAGTCGTATCTTTGAAATAATCCTGCTAACCTGTAATTTCTGTTGAATATAAACGCTTCATCCTTGACGCCTATGCGCCTTTGCAAGGATGCCATCTAAAAACCCCTTCGAAATTGGACATTCCTTGTTGGGTGTTCGATATTCAACCCGCTGAATTAACGGCCCCTGGAGCTATAGCCAAGGTGGTAAAACAGCAAGCCTCAGTACAGTTAACGCTGAGCCGCCATGTAATCCAACATGACAGCCGCCATAGCCCTCGCTCCAACAAAGATCGACTCCTCATCAGCTACATACTGCGGAGAATGTGGCATGCCTATCCATCCTTTCTCTTTGTTAGATACGCCCAGAAAATACATGACGCCCGGCACCTCATCCTGGAAGAAGCCGAAGTCTTCAGAAAAGCCTACAGGTACTTCTTTTATCAATACCAGATTACGTTCTCCAATTGCAGAACGGAGCGGATCACGAGAGGCCGCCTCCAGCTCGGCATCGTTGTACACACCGCCGGCTGTCCGCTCCTGGTATTCCATTTCATAGGTAACCCCCTCATCATTCAGCGCATCAAGCTTTGAACTGAGTTCATCCTGCGCCTTCTCCCGCATCAAAGCACTTGTTGTGGATAGGCTTGCTTGAATACGCCAGCTCTTTCTCCCATTAACCCGCTCGGCGTTGAAAATATTGAGCGTTATAAAATCGCCCTCAATTGAATTTACACCAGGAGTAACAGTTTGAATGCTCCTGATAATTTCCTGAGCTCGCTCTGCGACGGTAGCCAGATCACTTTTACTGCTGAGCGTAACGGTCAGCCTGTCGCGGCCGGCAAGCATTACACCTGACTTGGTACCAATCTGCCCCACTTCCAGCGGGCTTGTGTGGTAAGAAAAAATAGCGTCAGGTCGATATTTTTCCAATGCGCCATCATCAATCATGGCACGTGCCCCGAGGACGCGTTCTTCTGCCGGTTGAAACACAAACAATATTGAGCCGGCTAATTCCTCTTTGATACGCACAAATCCTTCCGCCAACGCGATACCAACCGTCGTATGGATATCATGGCCGCAAATATGACGTACGCCGGGTATCTCAGAGGCAAATTCAACAGGATCAGGCTGATTTGAATAAACAGCATCTATATCTGCGCGAAAAGCCACTACGGGACCTGGAGCATTGCCTTCCAGATAAGCCACAACGCCATACCCACCAACATTTGTGCGTACTTCCAGCCCAAGAGCTTTGAGATGTTTACTTATCACCCTCGCCGTTCTTTTCTCTTCGCCAGATACCTCTGGATGCCGATGTAAATCCCGTCGAAAGTCAATCAGATTTGTACGCTCTGATTCAAGCTCTCTACTAAATTCCTTTAGCCGGCGGGCTATTTCACTTGTAAAAGGTTTTTCTGAAGATGTTTGCTGCTTATCTAATTGCTGTGCATTAACATCGTGAACAGTAACATCGTGAACAGTGAGCAGTAAAAACGGAATCACCAACAGAAATTGAAGCATCTTCTTAGGGATCATTGAGGGAGATGTAGAGACTGCTGGCCGCATCTCTAATATCTATATAATTTCCGGAATTAAACAGGTAATTCGCCTTGCCCAGCCTATAGTCTTTTCATGCTATAGTCTTTTCATGCTACTGTCTTCTCGTGCTATTGTCTTGCCATGCTGATGTGATCATGCAAGAATCGATAGGGAGACTGGAAGATGGGGCAACTCCATTCTCTTTTCTTTCCCTCCCCCTATCAATTTGAGTCGGCAACATCAACGTCCGGAAAACAAGATTATACACACGCTGGCAGAGCACAGTGCATATATGAGTTTTTGAACATATATTTTGCTCCATCCTGATCATTACAGCAGCCATTAACACAGGGCCGCTAAGTACTTTAAATAACTTAATCCATGAATGACACTCGCCACAAAGATTTTATCCACGTCGAAAATCTATGGGATGATGACCATGCCAATAAACTTTCTCCACTGGAGCGACTCGTATATCGGTCAAACTTACTTGGTCAGGACTGGCGTATAACCAATACAGGCGGTGGTAACACGTCTACCAAACTACAAGAACGCGACCCGATAAGTGGTGAATCTGTGGAGGTCCTTTGGGTTAAAGGATCAGGAGGCGATCTACGGACAGCAAAAAATGTAAACTTTGCTTCCCTGTATCAGCAAAAGGTGATGGATTTACAAGCCGTTTATGCAGGTTTTGACCTAACAGGGCCCAAAACACCGGCAGAAGATGCAATGGTAGCGATGTACCAACATTGCACCTTCAATCTCAACACGCGCGCACCAAGCATCGACACGCCATTACACAGCTTCATTCCCCACTCACATGTAGATCATACACACCCGGTAGCCTGCATCGCCCTTGCAACGGCAGCTGATGGGCCGGCGCTTACGCGTGAAATTTATGGAGATGAGGTCATATGGACCGACTGGCAACGTCCCGGATTTGAGTTGGGCCTCACCTTACAACAGGTTTGCCGTGACCATCCGCAGGCAAAAGGCATCATGCTTGGCGGGCATGGATTGATCAACTGGGCGGATAATGATAAAGACTGTTACCTGCTTTCTCTGGACCTGATTGAACGTGCAGCTGCATTTATTGCAGCACGCGATCAAGGCAACGATACTTTTGGCGGCTTAAAACATGCCGCTCTTCCAGACACTCGCCAGCGTGAGGTCCTTACAGAAATTTTACCCTGGTTGCGCGGCCAGTTGAGTACGGAGAAGCGGTTGATTGCCACGGTAGAACTTGATCCCCGCGTTTTATCATTCATCAACGCCAATGATGCGCCGCGGCTCGCTGAACTGGGGACGTCCTGCCCCGACCACTTCTTGCGGACGAAAATCAAGCCCCTTTATGTTGATTGGGATCCAGCTACATCTTCTATCGCAGATCTCAAAGAAGTAATTGAGAAAGGACTTGCGCAATATCAGAAAGATTATGAGGCCTATTACACCTCGTGTAAACGGGACGGCTCCCCAGCAATAAGAGGTGGAAATCCTACCGTCCACCTGATCCCCGGCATTGGGATGGTTGCCTGGGGTAAAACAAAGAGCGAAAGCAGAGTAACCGCAGAGTTCTACAAATGCGCCATCGAAGTAATGCGCGGTGCAGAGGCAGTTTCCTCCTATACGGCGCTGCCCCGGCAGGAAGCCTTTGATATAGAATACTGGGCGCTTGAAGAAGCAAAACTTCAAAGAATGCCGGCTGAGAAAGAGCTCGCGAGACAGATTGCGGTTGTCATTGGTGCCGGCAGCGGCATAGGGAAAGTGACAGCACGCCGGCTCATCAAAGCCGGAGCCACCGTTGCTGCAGTTGATTTACGTGAGTCGGCAGCCAAAGGGACCGCTGATGAAATCATGGCAGAAATTGGCATGGGCATAGGCGTCGCCGGCAGTGGCCTGTCTGGTGCCGGCGACATCATCGGCCTGGGTGGAGATATAACAAATCGAAGTCAAATCAAGGAATCGCTTCAAGAAGTCATTTTTGCATACGGCGGCATCGACCATGTAATTATTTCTTCCGGACTGTATGTCAGCCCCGATGAAGATGGACGCATTCCTGATGCACGATGGGACGACACTTTTCGGGTAAATGTAACCGGGCCCTTCATCGTCGCCGAGGAAGCCCATGCAATCTTTAAATCGCAAGGGTTAACAGGCAGTCTGGTTATTGCGACCAGTGTCAATGCTGTTGTCCCCAAAAAAGGGAGCTTTGCTTATGACACAAGTAAAACGGCAGCCAATCACCTGATTCGTGAGCTGGCAATCGCCATGGCGCCGCTCGTCCGAGTTAACGGCGTAGCGCCGGCAACAGTGGTAAAAGGAAGCAGCATGTTTCCACGAGATCGTGTGCTTGACTCCTTGAAAAAATACAGTCTTCCGTTTGACGAATCTGAAGATACAGAAACGCTACGTAACCGACTTGCGGCGTTTTATGCGCAAAGAACGCTGATCAAAGAACCCATTGAGCCGGCAGATCAGGCCGAAGCCATTTTTCTGCTTGTCAGCCAAAGGCTGTCAAAAACAACCGGACAAGTTATCACCGTTGATGGTGGCCTCGAATCGGCCTTTTTAAGATAAAGGCATTGGACGCTGGTAATTTTAAATCCTTCGATATTCGAAATTCCTTGCTTTATGTTGGATATTCCACCCTTCTATTGGGCTCTTTGTTGAAAGTTTGTTAACATAGCCCTACTACCGCATGTTATCTACCACCATTTTACCTGGCGTTTATGGCACAATCCTCCTTAATTGATCGGCTGGATGCGATCAACGAGTATGACAGAGAACCTGTCACAAAAGATGGTCTTCAGGGTCCGGGAAATTTTGCAGGCCTCTACGCTGGAGAGCATGTTGCCGGCACCGAATTTGTCATCGGCCCACTTTTCGTCGCACATGGTGTAGCAGCCGGCGATTTAATTTGGGGTTTGTTACTCGGCAACTTGCTGGCGGTGCTCTCATGGGCCTTGATCTGTGCGCCTATTGCCACAAAAACGCGGCTGAATTTATACTGGCAGCTTCGAAAGATCACCGGCCCCTATTTGCTGGTCATCTACAATATTGTCAATGCCTTGATGTTTTGCTTCCTGGCCGGCTCGATGATCGCTGTTGCAGCTACTGCCGTGGGCATTCCTTTTGACATGCCAATGCCCGGGTTGAACGACATGTACCCGAGCAGTATTGCCTGGGTTGTTACTGTGCTGTGCGTTGGCGCAGTTGTGACAATTCTGGCCAGTTTTGGATTTGAGAAAATTGCCTGGTTTTCCAAAATTGCTGCACCGTGGATGCTTCTCGCTTTTGTTGCCTGCGCACTTGCTGTATTGCCACAACTTGGCGTTCATTCATTTGGTGATTTCTGGCGCGTAGCCAATGATACCATTTGGACAGGCATTCCCCTGGAAGGACAATCCAAGTTCACCTTCTGGCACGTGCTCTTCTTTGCATGGTTTTGCAATATGGCCATGCATATCGGGATGGCAGATATGACCATTCTCCGTTATGCTAAGAAATGGCAGTATGGATTTTTCAGCGCATTCGGGATGTATCTGGGGCATTTCATCGCATGGATTGCATCAGGTATTTTGGTGGCCCTCGCACTACAGCATTCCGGTGATATTACGCCGGGGCCCATCGCATTCCTTGGCGCCGGCGCCGCTGGACTGATTGCCGTAGTTATTGCCGGCTGGACCACAGCAAACCCAACGATCTACCGGGCCGGTCTTGCCATGCAAACGATCTCCCCCAATTGGAAACGGTGGAAGGTCACCGTCGCAGTTGGTGTCGTCACCACCGTTGCAGCGCTGTTTCCCGGGCTGGTAATGAAGCTACTGGAATTTGTCGCACTCTATGGGCTGATCCTGATGCCCATGGGCGCGGTTATTTTTGCTGACTTCTGGCTTCTCCCCAAGCTTGGCCTGAAACAACACTACGCTGAATGGAAATCGATCTTGTTCAGCTGGCCTGCAGGAATTACCTGGCTGGGTACACTCATTTCTTGCTGGGGTATCAACCAGATTTGGGGGCTTGAAATTTTCTTTCTTGGCTTACCGGGTTGGTTTATAGCAACCGGGTTGTACATCGCCTGTGCAAAAATCCAGCAGTCAGCCGGCGTTACAGCAAAGAACAATACATCCGAAAAAATTGAACACGGTATTTGAAATGACCAGTGTATTAAAAATAATATCCTACCTCGGACTTGGGCTTACCGTTATTCCCTCAATGCTGGTGTTTTCAGGAGATATAACCTGGGAAAGGCATGCATTACTTATGCTTATCGGTACCCTGATGTGGTTTGGAACCGCTCCATTCTGGATGAAAGACAAAGAAGCACAAGAACATGCTGGATCATAAATTCTCAGACCTCCATAGTGATCGGGCTTTGAAAAGCCACCGTAGCGCCTTCACCTTCATTACAGAGCAGCTTGCTGCCCGGGATGTGGATGCTGAAACTGTATTGGCTCAATTGGCCAAATTTGAGGTAGCCGTTCCATCGTGGGCATTGGGTACCGGAGGTACGCGTTTTGGGCGATTTCAGGGCGAAGGTGAACCCCGTAATCTGTTCGAGAAAATTGAAGACATTTCGGTTATCCAGCAGCTTACTCGTTCGACGCCCCGCGTTTCCCTTCATGTCCCCTGGGACGAACCCGATGATGTTCAAGGCCTGTTGGATTTTGCGCTCGAAATGGATCTGGGTTTTGATGCGGTAAACTCGAACAGCTTTCAGGATCAGGCCAACCAGGCATTCAGCTATAAATTTGGCTCACTCAGCCATACTGATGTTTCTGTTCGCCGGCAAGCAATCGAGCACAATCTGCATGTCATCGAACTGGGTGAAAAGCTGGGTTCAAAAGCCATCACGATCTGGCTGGCTGATGGCAGCAATTACCCGGGACAAAGCCATTTGAGGCGGTCTTTTGAACGTACGTTGGATAGCCTGAAGGATATTTATCGTGCCTTGCCGCAGGATTGGCAGCTCTTTACCGAGCACAAACCCTATGAGCCGGCCTTTTACTCGACTGTCGTGCAAGACTGGGGATCCTCATTGATGCTCGCGCAGGGCCTCGGCGACCGCGCATCTTGTCTTGTTGATCTCGGCCACCACTTACCCAATTGCAACATCGAACAAATTGTCGCGCGGTTGATCACAGCCGGCAAGCTGGGTGGATTTCATTTTAATGACTCCAAGTATGGCGATGACGATTTAACCACAGGCTCGATTCATCCCTACCAGCTGTTCCTTGTATTCAATGAGCTGACTGATGCTGGGTATGAGTTCGGCGACAGTTTTCAGCCGGCTTATATGATCGACCAGAGTCACAACCTCAAAGATCCTATTGAAGCGCTGTTACAAAGTGTTATGGCCTTGCAAATCGCCTACACAAAGGCTTTGCTTGTAGACAGAAAAGCACTGGAGGCTTATCAAACATCAAACGATGTACTTATGGCCGAGGAAACCTTAAAGCAGGCTTTCGAAACCGATGTGAGTGCCTTGGTTGCCGAAATGCGATTAAGGGCCGGCGGCGCATTACATCCTATTCAGACTTTTCGAGATTCGAAATACCGTGCGGATAAAGCATCAGCCAGAAAAGCACTCGCCTATGTCCCACCACAAAGCCTGTAACTGATCTCCCCCCATCTTTGATATCGCGGCATCCAGTTGAATCCGCTACGGCGCAACAAAAATGTGTGTTCGGGCGCGGGCAAGACTTCCAAAGATCCCCCGTCCTCCCGAGATGTGATCGATTACGTTTTCTCGCTCTCCCAGAGGCCGTACACCGTTTTCTTCCTGCGAGCGAAGAAAGTCGAATATATTATCGTCGATGGCGTCAATAACGATGTCGTTTGGCCCGTAAAACGCAACAGCAACCCAGGGTACGATCACCCCGAGCATTTCATCCGAGACAAATTCGAAGTTCGCTTCATTGGTAATGCCGGATGAGTTATCGATTAGCTCTTGTTTTGTTACTTCGTCTTCTTCATACAACCCTTGATAAAACGGTGTCAGCGCAAAGGTTGTATCCAGCGCTTCGAGTTTGTTCATGTAAATCGCCGGCCGGCCCGGGTATGGGCTCTGTGAAACCGATAACAACAGCGCTTCTTCATCCTGGTAAATCAACGTATCACTTTCCATTGCCTGAATAAAAAAGTCGCCGGGTACCCAGGTATTTGCAGTCAGCTGTTCTGAATGCCCGGGAATACTGATTTCCAGTTCGTATCTCCGCCGGCCTTGCACAATTTCGCTTTCATCTACCGGGCGATATACCCCCTTGTCACTGGCTTGATATCTGTAGACTTCCTCCGCGCCACCATCCGCACTAATCAGCGAAATGGTTACCTCTGCTCCATCTACAGCAAGGTCTTCGAAACGATATGCTACGTCTATACTGGAAGTCTCTGTCAGCTTAACCGGGGGTAATGGCTCCCCTGCGATTAGATAAGATTCGACGACATATTCGGTAGCATAATCAGCATCGTTATAGGTATCACAAGCACCTGCAATAAACATGCACAGCAGCAGAGTAATTGTAGCGTTAAATGTTTTCATTGGATGGTCGGATGGTTTAAGAACCTGTCTACGATCTATTTCCGAGGTGCATTGTGCGCCCTTTTTGCCCATATCTGCGTTCAAGGAATGGTGTAACAAGTTCATTGATAATTCGGCTTGCTAACCAAAGCAAACACCTTCACTTATGTCATCCTGAATCGAATTGAAGGATCTTTGCGAAGTGAATCGTTCAAGTAACCTCAACCTGGCATTTCACAAAGATCCTTCCTGCGTCGACGAAAATTCGTCGACATCCGATCAGGATGACATGATTACGGGTCTTCAGTGTCTTTCATCAATGATTTTCAATTGTACCATTACATTACGCGTTCAAGGGTTTGTGTTATTCTTTGGAGAAACCAGTGGTACATGGCAAGAACTCCGGGCACAATATCTACCCAGCTAAAAAGACACCGTGTAACTTATATTTGGTAAGAGCGGCAGCATTTTCACAGGCTCGATGGTCACTGGGTTTGTATCCAGATCAAACTCATAAAACCAGATATTGCGTCTGTTGTATGCGTTGACCACTTGCACCTGTAGCTCAGATTCTCCCAGTCCAAAGAAGCGCCCGAGTCTCGTAAATCCTATATCAAGCCGGTGATATCCGGGGAGCCGCGTTGCATTGACCTTGCCGACAATAAGTTGATCGATGGGCCCTGAGGTAAAGGGATCATCAAACTGGGCGCGGCCAAGCGGACGGGTATAGGGCTGTCCCGATGCATAGGAAAAGGCCAGCGTTACACGCCAGGTCTTTGATAGATCGTAGTTGGCAACGGCGTTTAACTCGTGGGTACGGTCATATCGCAAAGGGTAATATTCACCCTGGTTGGTGTCTGTAAATTTCCGGCGTGTATCTCCGTAGGTATAGCCAATAAACCCATTCAGCACGCCCTCGCTTTTACTCAGCATAAACTCAGCACCATAGGCATATCCCTTCCCATGATGGAAGTAGTCTGCATACTCCAGGCCAACAGGATCCAGCACCCTCGGATCAAGCTCAAAGAGGTCGTTCATTGTTCGGTAGTAAACCTCTGCATCAAAACGCAGCGATTTGGAGAGTGCACTTTTCATCCCAAGCCCATATTGATCTCCCCACGATGGTGCTACGCCCCGGCCGGATGCCAGCCAGATATCAAAGGCTGAATTAGCTTCGAATGAGGCAAGGGTAAGGAATTGGTGATATCTCCCGTACGCCGCCTGAAAACGAATGGCCGTATTGGGTTGATGCTCAACCGAAATCCTTGGCTCAATGGATACATGATCACTGGATGAAAACACCTGAAAGTGCGCGCCGGCTTTGATCGTCCAAAAGGGCGATGGCTTCCACGCATCTTGCAAATAAGCCGTCCCATAAAAGGAATTTGTTCGTAAGTCAAACTCACCTTCACCCTGCCCCTGATCCCTCAGCTTGAACTTCTGCTGGCCGGCCCAAAGCCCTGCTTCCAGTGCATGTTTTTTGCCCGTTACATACTCAACATCTCCCCTAAAAGCATACTCGTGTATTTCATTCTCTCGCTTGAAAAAGCTGCCTCCAACATTCACGGTAGGCAAATTGAAATATCGAGATCCGGTAACGGTAAAATTGGCAAACAACTGATGTGAAAACAAATGGGTCCAGGTTACATTTGCCGTTTGATTGCCATAAGGCAAGTCGATGTCAAAGTCATTTACAGGAGAGAGCACCAGTTTGTCTGTGCCTGTATACACCCCGACGGACAAGCGATCGCGTTTGCCTGCGTCGTAATTGACTTTTGCGTTGATGTCGTAGAAGTAAAACTTGTCTGGGATGCCTGATTCAGACTTCCGCAAGACAGCCAAAATTGGCTCAACCATCGAGCGTCTTGCTGCAAACATCCACGATCCTTTTCCAAGTGGGCCTTCAAGTGATAATCTGGACGCCAGTAGTCCCAGGCTCACTTTGCCTTGAAATGACTCGCGGTTGCCATCTTTATTATAGACATCAACGACGGAGCCGAGCCGGCCGCCAAATCGAGATGGATAATTTCCCTTGTAAATCTGCACATCTTTGATGGCATCTGGATTGAAGGTGGAAAACAAGCCAAAGAAATGCGATGGATTGTAAACCGTCGTTCGGTCCAGCATAATCAAGGTTTGATCCGGGCTGCCTCCACGAATGATCAACCCGCTTGAAAAATCGCTCGCGGCCTTAATGCCGGGGAGCATTTGCAAAGACCTGAAAAGATCTGCTTCAAACAACGCCGGCAACTGTGTAACCAAACGAACCGGCATCCGCCCTACCCCCAACTGCACCCGCTCGTTTTCATCTTCCCGATCTGCACTGATCACCACCTCCCCCGTCTGCACACGGGCTTCTTTCAGCTTCACATCAATCCGTAGCTTTTCGTCTGCTGCTATTTTCACCTCCTGCACAAACGGCTCAAATCCGATATACGAATACACAACCTGATAAGTACCGGCATCAAGACCAGAAAGGTTATAATAGCCGGTTGTGTTGGTCGCAACCCCAAGCGATGTGCCGGCGATTACGATATTTGCCAACAGCAGGGTTTCCCCGGTGCTTGCATCTGTAACATATCCGTGGATGGTCCCTTGAGCCTGGAGCTTGTTTGCGTATGGCATCATCAAAAACAACAAGGACACGATGAACCACGTCCGATAAAAAATCTGTTTCATTTTGGATAGCTAGATAAGGGCCGGCTGATGTCGTAAAACCTTCAGGACATAACAATCCCAAGACGGCAATCGAGCGACCCGTTTAGAAAGTTATTTAGAAAGACCACGAACAGCAGCTTAAGTGATATCGACGCTGCTACTGTTTGAAATGGAAGGGTGTCAAGGTTTAGTGGAGATTCTTAAGCCAAAGGCATAGCCGGCCCAAACACTGTAATCGGCACCACTCCACCTGCCGGTATCAATCAGTCGACTAGGGACTGGCACGTTGGTATCCTGGTGATCTGAGATAAACAAATTCAGGCTAGGGCCACCAAAAATGGCGATTCTTGGTGCAATCTTAAACCCAAGCAACAATCGCATCTTGGCCAGATGCTCATCGGGGCCACTAACGTTCGATGATTCAACACCAAACAGGTAATACAAAACATCTACCGAACTGTACAGTCGAGGCCTGAGTGCAAATTCGCCTCCCAGTCCCATCATTAAGGCCTGGTTGTCAAAAGACTCACCCGGACGAGCCGCCACACCGAGATAGTTTGAAAACGACCGATTGCCGGAACGTACTGCCGTCGACACAATGCCCATCTCATCTGCCCAGACGTCAAACTTGAGGCCTGTTTCTTTTACGTAGCTCAACAAACCCAGCGGCAGGCCTGTGTTACGGTTTGCAATGTTAACCAGACCAATTTGCACCCCACCATCCATGTTGTCCACAACGTTGAGAATACCAGACATTTGCACGCCTTTTCTTGTATTCCCAGCCACGTTCATGATGCCGGCTGCTTGCAAACCTCGAAAATCTCCTATGGCAATATTGGCAATGCCTGCTGCCTGGGCACCTCTCAATGGGCCCGACATGTTTAATACCCCTGCTCCCTGAAAGCCTCTTGTTCTATTGGCTCGATTGGCGACCCCAGCCATTTGGGTGCCCGCCATATCTCCAGCCACATTTACAATCCCACTCGCTTGTACCCCTTTGGCACGCCCGTCTGCCAAGTTTGCAATCCCGCCAAACTGTGCCCCTCGCATGTTACTCGCAGTGTTTACCGTACCGGCAAACTGCCCACCTTCCAGGTCTCCCCCGAGCTGATTCAACACACCACTAAATTGATATCCATCCAGATCTCCATACACCGTGTTAAACACCCCGCCAAACTGAACACCCTGCGCTGATTGGGCTGAGTTAAACACACCGCCAAACTGCACGCCTTTGAGGCTATCGCGTACCATGTTGCCAAGCCCACCAAACTGCACGCCATTTACAGGCGTTGGTGATGTACTCATGAACAGGCCGGCGCTTACTCTTCCCAACCGGAAGCCTTGAAAGCCCAAAGGGTTCAACGTATCGGGCAGGCTCATGCGCCGGCGCTCCTTGTCTGAGGTGATCAAAACCTCTTCCATGGGGAACGTCGTCTCATTCAGATTCAAATCGACGGCAACTGACTGGCCGGCGATCACGTGAATCTGACGAAAAACATGCGATTCGTACCCGATAATCGATACCTCAACATCATACAAACCCGGCGGGATATGATCGATATTAAACGTACCATTTAAACCGCTGGCTGTGGAATATGGCGTTCCCGCGACCATCACATGCGCATTTGACAAAACAGTGCCTGTGTGATAATTGAGCACTCTGCCATTAATGCCTCCCTTGTAAACACTTTGCTCTCCTGAAGGCTTTTGTATAACAAACACACCATTCATCAGCCTTTGGGCTAACAAGCCACTTTTCTCAAGAATACATTGAACTGCTTTTTCATCATCTTCAGGTAGAATAGGGCAGTCTGAAGTTTTACCTACAAGTAACTCTGGTGCGTAGGCAATTTCGAGTTGCCGGCTCTCTGCCAGCTTCAGCAACGCATCAGCCAGCAAAGCCGCCTGCATTCGCTCTGCCATGTCTTCAGATCGCTCTGCCTCGTAAGCCGTTGACGCGCTGTGCTGCGCGCGTACTTCCTCGCCATAGAAAGCACTGCAAAGCAGAAATATGAGTATGAATGCTGATGTTTTCATTGTATTAGTATATGCATTCGCTATAGCGTACATAAGATTCTTTGTTTACGAACCTGGGCTCGTTTTGCCTTAACCAGATCCCTCAATCAAGTTGAGAACAAGCCTTCACTTGCGTTCAGGATCACACGTTTCACCGCTTAATTCGCTCTTTCAATACCTACTGCTTCAATACCTACTGCTCCAATACCTACTGCATCGACAGCCCCAAAACACCATCTACTTGTTCGAGCTTATAGCCACGCGCTAAAGCGACAACCGAGAGTACCTCTTCAGCATTTCGCGCATCACTGAGGCGGACCGTTACCCGCTCTTCCCTTAACTCTGGAGAAACAGTGATCTCGACATTAAATCGGCGTTCAACTTCATCGGTGACTACGCCAATTTGTTGATCGATAAACATGAGGCTTCCTAAACGCCATGCAATACGCTGATCCACATCCACCACTGCCGGCTTCGTTGGCGCGCTAAATCCTGAGATCTTGCTTAACTCACCCGGCTTAAGTATCACCGGCGCAAAGTCTTCAGCATGCCCGCCAAATAAAACAGACCCTTTTTCGAGGACCACAACTGTTTCTGGAATATCATCGCTATCCCATGCCCTCACATTGAATCGCGTACCCAAAACGGTAACCTTTCCATTGAATGTTTCGACGGTAAATGGCGTATCACTATGCGCCACATCGAAGAAAGCCTCTCCGCGCAACGTGATCTCCCTGGTGTTTCCACCAAACGAACGTGCATGTGAGAGCCGGCTGCCACTATTAAGCGACACTTCCGAGCCATCCGGCAAATACACACTCAGTTGATCACCAAAGGGAGCCTCATGAATTACGGGACGTGTCCACCAAAAGATACCGGCCATCACAAGAATAACCAGAGATGCAGCGATCCTGAAAGCGTGTGTACTGATCAACCGCAAGGGCGCATAGCGCTGGGTATTCGTTTTCTCAGCACCTGGATTGTCAGCGGTCCTTGCCGACTTTTTAGCGGCATGCACACCCAGACGCATCTGTTCAAATTGCTCGGCATCGGGCGCTATAGAAACATCAAATTGTTGCGCGTGGGCGGACAGCGCCCATACTTCTTTAATGCCTTCCACCTCTTCAGCCGGCTGCTCCTTGAGTAAGTCTTCAACTTCCACCGGAAGAGAATAAGATGCGCTATCGCGATGTGGATTCTGATCTTTCATGTTCATTATCCAGTTGCCTGATACGTTTTTAGCTGATCTCTTAAAAACTGCAGCGCCAGCATGATGTGTTTGGTAACAGTCTGTGCTGACAGATTCATCACCGTCCCAATTTCCTGGTGGCTTAGTCCTTCAAAACGACTTAACCGAAAGGCTTCTTGCCGGCGCGGCGGTAGCTCTGCGATCCACCCATGCATCAATTCCCCAAGCCGTTTCGCATCAATCTCTTCCGAGATGTAGGCCGGCTCTGCCTGGGCCGCGTCTGGTACAGTCGCTTGCATATCAGATTCTCGTCGTTCCATGCGCTTATAGTTTAAGCCTCGGGTGTATACAACCCTGTATAGCAGCGCTTTTAATGAGCGATCAGCATCCAGCGTATCTCTGATGTCCCAGATCTTGATAAATGCCTCTTGCAAAATATCATAGGCGACATCACGATCCCCTACGATCTGCACCGTGTAGCGCAGCAAGGTTGGATGCATAAAGCGCATGAGTTCATCGAGCGCCTTTTCATCCGAAGCCTTTAATCGCGTTGTCCAATCTGTAAAAGCGTCAACCATTCAGGTTTTCTGTATCCCTTTTTTGTAATAGAGATCATTTGTAGTTGGTTTTCACAGCTAATACACTGGGGAATTGCAGAGGTGGTAATGGGATGGGTAAAAAAGTTTAAAAAACTTTTCCTGAAGAGATGGGATGGGTTTTAAGGGAGTTGAATATACAGGAGCACTAGCGG
>JBGCEN010000017.1:0-3832 GCA_045106435.1 Rhodothermales bacterium | reverse complement strand
AAAAGGGATTATAGACCGGGACGCAAATATGCCGGCTGGATTCCCCGATCACAGCTTTGCCGAAATCATTCAGCTTATATCAGACCGACCAGTAAACATTACCGGCTATCAGTCTGAATCAGCGTTGGCCGTAAAATCGCCTATGCAGAGTGGTTCATTTTCAGCGTCGATCATACATAAACAGAATGATTCGCTGCAAATTTCGATTAGTCCTGGCCTGGGCATTGTAGCAGTAAAGGCATTGATAACTCCAGATAGCTTCTATGTCCATGACCGCATCAACAAAGAATTGGGCATTGGCACGCTTCAAGATATGCAGCGATTACTGCCATTGCCCACAGATCCGACATCGCTTTACGGCGCTATGCTAGGCCTTTGGATCCCTGAATCAAGCGCATCCTGGGAACTTACTGCTGAAAAAGGCTACTATATTCTAAAGGAGCCTGATAATCGACGTACCATGTTCATAGATCCGATATTCTGGCGTATTGTTCGGTATGTAGAGAACGATGCCCAGGGTGTTCTGATTGAAGAACGTACATTTGCCGAATTTGAAGACTACGATGGTATTTATCTACCGCGCCGGCTTACATTCAGGCGTCCAGGTGACGATACTTCTGCTTCGTTATACCATCGAAAACTTACAATAAACCCAACGGCGCTCGCGTTTGACTTTAAAGTCAGCAATTCAGTTAAACGCTTCAATTTCTAATTGTATTTGATCATGAATCGCCTCATTGCATTTCTTCTTTTGCTATGCCTTCCCGGCCTCTTCCTTGCGCCGGCGGCTGCACAATCTACACGTGAAAACACAGAGCAAAGACTCCGTGCGCTTCAGGATCAAATGACGCTGGATGTTATCCGTATATCGGAAACAGAAGAAATGGAACGTGCCACGCTGAGCACGTTGTCGGACCTGGACCGGCAGATTGCTTTGAGAGAAGAGCTCATTACAACAAATCAGTCACTACTCTCACAAATCGAAAGATCGAGAGACTCTCTCGTCACCTCGATGAATGAGTTGCAAGAAGAACTGGGCTCTCATCGAGAGCAGTATCAACGGCGCGCCATCCATGCCTACAAATATGGCCGGCTTCACGATGTCGCACTGATTCTTGCCGCCGAATCGATCAACCAGATGCTCATTCGTATTCGATATTTAAGACGATTTGCAGACGAGAGAAGAACGCGACTGACACAAATCATATCTGCGGCTGACGAAATTGAATCCCGTCGATTACAAATGGATGAGAACGTTGAGCAAGCGCAGACACTGATCACCGAGGCAACCAGTGAAAAAGCAAAACTCAGGGAACTGCGCGGTACAAGAAACAAGGTGATTTCAGAATTAAAAACGCAGAAAGCCAGCCTGCAAAAGGATCTTGACGACAAGCAAAAAGAAGCAGATAAACTCGAATCACTAATCCGTCAAATTATTTCTGGAGAAAGTACGAGAAGGGCCGCCCCGGTGAACCCGGTTGATGCGGCAGCAAACGCAGAGCTCTCCGGTGCTTTCATGGCCAACAAAGGACGCCTCCCCTGGCCGGCTCAGGGTGCGGTTATTGAACCCTTTGGAGAAGTTGTAAACCCGGTTTACGGTACAGTTACACTGAACCCAGGCATACTGATTTCTACAACATCGTCTGCCGAGGTACTTGCCGTATTTGATGGAGAAGTAATAGACATCTATCCGATGCCAGAATTTGGCCGGGTAGCCACAGTAAGTCATGGCGAGTTTACCAGCCTCTACGGCAACCTCTCTATGTTATATATACAGGCCGGCTCAGAAGTGCGCGCCGGGCAAGTCATTGGCCGCTCTGGTACCGATGCTGAACCGAAAGGGAACGCGGTATTCTTTGGCATCTTCCGAAACAACTCTGAAGTAGATCCACAGCAGTGGTTACAGCGTCGTTAATGCGGTAACGTAAGCAACGCCAGCTCGATGTTGTTCAATTAGACAACCCGCTCGAAGATCACGGGGCGAGGCCTGTCTAATTTCGAAGTGTTTTTAATACTGCTCTCGGCATTCATGATTCTTTGTAAGCACAATGCCGAAATGAAGGCTTGTGGGCATAAGCTCATCAGGAATTAACAAAGCCCCTCTGCTATTTCAATCTCGCATCACGCAATGAATCTCTGGTGGAAAACAGAGAGATCTTGATTTAAATAGACAACTCTATACGAAATCTGAAACAGGTTTTCGATTTTGGTGTTAGTTCCGTCGAAGACCTCAGTAACGGCTTCTCTAATCGACATATTGAATTACAGAAGCTATCCAAGCAACCCTACCTCGACCTAGAAACTCTTTATAGAAAAATGGCAGATACAAAGTACGATGTCATCGTCATCGGCTCCGGCCCTGGAGGATATGAAACGGCGATTCGCGCAACGCAATTAGGACTTAAAACGGCGATCGTTGAAAAAAACAAATTAGGCGGTGTTTGTTTGAACATCGGTTGTATCCCAACCAAGGCGCTTCTTAAGAGTGCTGAGATGATGGATAGCGTTCGCCATCTTGCAGAATTCGGCATCGTGCTCGATGGCAATATCACGCACGATTTCCCAAAGGTTGTAGCGCGTAGTCGCGGTGTTGCAGACAAAATGAATAAGGGCGTCCAGTTCTTGATGAAAAAGAACAAAATTGACGTTCACATGGGCCAGGCCACGCTGATTGGCAATGGCAAAATTGATATCAAGCCATCTACTGATATGGATGGCAAGGCAGTTGGTGAAGCAAAAACACTAGAAGCAAAGCACATCATTGTTGCGACAGGTGCTCGTGCCCGTGAAATTCCCCCACTGCCCATAGATGGCAAGAAAATCGTTTCTTACAAAGAAGCGATGACGCAAACGGAGCAGCCCAAACGGCTACTTATCGCCGGCGCCGGCGCCATTGGTGTTGAGTTCGCCTATTTCTATCATCAGATGGGCACTGAAGTCACTATCGTAGAGTTGCTCGATCGCGTTGTGCCTGTTGAAGATGCAGACATCTCTAAAGAACTCCAGCGCAACTTCAAGAAAGCCAAAATCAAAGTAATGACCAAAACACAGGTCATGTCTGTTGATACATCTGGCAAAGAACTCAAAGTAAAACTCAAGACGTCCAAAGGCGAAGAAATTATTACAACAGACCAGGTGCTTTCTGCCGTTGGTGTTGTAGGAAATATTGAAAACCTCGGGCTCGAAAAACTCGGTGTGGAAACAGACCGCGGCGCGATCAAAATTGATGGATTTGGACGCACAAACGTACCGGGCATCTATGCCATTGGCGACGTAGCTGGTCCTCCCTGGTTGGCCCATAAAGCCAGCCATGAAGGCATTATCTGCATCGAAAAAATCGCCGGTCTAGATGTACACGCGATGAGCAAGAAGAATATTCCAGGCTGTACCTATTGCCAGCCACAGATTGCATCTGTAGGCTATACAGAAGCGGCTGCCAAAGAAGCCGGTTACGAGTTAAAGATCGGTAAATTCCCGTTCCAGGCATCCGGAAAAGCCTCAGCTATTGGCCACGGAGAAGGGTTGGTTAAAATTATCTATGACGCCAAATACGGTGAAATGCTGGGTTGCCACATCATCGGTTCCGACGCCACCGAATTGATTGCTGAAGCGGTAACAGCGCGCGAGCTTGACACGACTGCTTTTTTTATCATGGCACGGAGACCACCGCATCCTACACTGTCCGAAGCGGTAATGGAAGCAACGAAAGATGCTTACGGCGTTGCAATTAACATCTAGGTATTGAGAACAGATTCAGCATACCTGACTGCTGACAAGTCAGGTATGCTGAATTGAAAGTTTAGTATCTCAAATTTGTAATAATTTGCAACTG
>JBGCEN010000016.1:0-19493 GCA_045106435.1 Rhodothermales bacterium | reverse complement strand
AATTCCTGAAGCAATGCGTCAACATGCTCTCGATCGCCGGCTTTAACCATCTCGAACAATGGCCCGTCAACCAACTCATACCACTTTTCCCGCCTTTCCGTGAAACTGGTGAACACTTCAGACATAACCGGCCGAAGCGATTTCATGAGATGTAGAAAGTCCTCGTATTCCGGACCAAATTCTTTTTCAAATCGCTGACGCAAACGAACAGCGAGCACTGGCGCGCATCCACTGGTTGATATAGATATGACCAGCGGTCCTCGACGAATGACAGATCCGGAGACGAAGTTGCAATGCGGTACATCATCCATCGCATTAAACAGCACATTCTCTGCTTCTGCTTCTTCCCAGATTGTATGATTCAGTTCTTCGTTGGGCTCGCTCGCGATGGCCAGAAAGACATTTTTAAGGTCGCCTCGTTTGTAAGACCGGGCGCGCCATGCAATATCTCCTGCTTTGAAATGCTGCTGCAGCACATCGGTTAACTCAGGATGAATCACAGTAACTGATGCATCATGCTCCAGCAAGCTTTTAACTTTCCTTTCTGCTTCGTGGTCACTACCAAACACAACGCAAGGCCGGCCGGCCAGGTCATTCAGGAATATAGGAAAAGGCTTCATGCGGTAACCTGCTTGGTGTGAATGCCACATTCAACTTTCGAATTCCCCTCCCATCGGCCGGCGCGCTCGTCTTCGCCCGGCTTCACGGCTTTGGTACACGGCATACATCCTATGCTTGGGTACCCTTTGTCGTGCAAAACATTATAAGGCAATTCATTTAGTTTGATGTAAGACCAAATGTCCTCTGATTTCCAAAACGCCAGAGGATTGAGTTTTAACAATTGATTGGTGCTATCCCATTCTACAATTTGTGTTGCTGCCCGAGTAATCGACTGATCGCGTCGAACACCTGTTACCCAGGCGCTTTTGTCTTGCAGAAATTTACGCAACGGAACCACCTTTCGAATATAGCAACACGTATTCGGCGCCTCCTCCCAAAGCTTATCTGCATACCCATTGCTCTGCTGCTCAACCGACATGCCTGAATGCACGCGCGTAAACTGAATACCCAGCTGTTCTTCCAGTTGCTTTTTGAGTTCGTAGGTTTCTGGAAATAGGAGATCGGTATCGAGATAAAACATCTTGGCCGGACGCTCCATCTCAGAAAGAATATGCATTAATACAACACCGGAAGTACCAAAGCCTGTTGCTACAACAAGATCTTCACCATAGATGCTGTACCCCCACTGCAATATGGTACGCGGTGATGCAAACTGCAGCTCTCTGTTGGCTGCTTCCAACATCGACCTATTCCAAGTATATCCGTTCATGCTATAAACCTTTCAAACCAGTATGCTGTCAACAAAGTTAATAAAGGTTGCTTGTTTTGATTGCAGAATATCGATCAGATACAAAAAGACACCTCAATTATTTCGCTGGCAAAGCACCAGCCTCTGTCAAATTACACATGATTCTCAGGCAGAAACTGCGTATATGTGCTCTGTAAAAACAGAGGCAGAAGCTCCGGTCGCCCTCGGCATGATCCCGCTATGAAACCAATCAAGTTGTGCCTGTAAACCAGCAACAGCTCCTACAACGATGATGGCAGGAGTGGGTAGCTCACGGGCACGTTCAGCAATATCTGAAAGTGTACCCGTAACGGTCTGTTGCCCGGCAGTACTCCCCTGACTAATCACAGCCACGGGTGTATTTGCCGGCTTTCCACAAAATATAAGCTTCTGTGCAATAGTAGATAGCCGGCGAAGCCCCATCAGGATGACCAATGTGTCAATTTTTATATAAGAAGACCATTCAACATCACTCGATTTATGCTCAGTGTGGCCAGTGATCACCGTAAAAGACTGAGCTACACCTCTATGCGTTAACGGTATCCCGGCATAGGCCGGCACGGCCACTGCACTTGATATACCCGGTACAATCTCAAAAGAAACGCCGGCATCACCAAGCGCAAGTGCCTCTTCACTGCCCCGACCAAAAACAAAAGGATCTCCTCCTTTCAGCCGCACAACGGTTTGATACTTTTTCGCCAGTTGAACAAGCAATGCGTTTGTGGCCGCCTGCGGCATCGACTTCCGTCCCGCCGATTTACCTACATAAATCTTTTCTGCCCGCACCGACGTCTGCTCGATCAAATCAGGATGCACAAGCCGGTCGTAAACCAGGGCATCGGCTTTTTGCAGAAGGCGCGCGCCACGGACAGAAATTAACTCAGGATCGCCCGGGCCGGCGCCTACCAAATATACCGTCCCTGTATTATGCTTTAGTTTTATCATCAGCGCCTATGCCACCACTTGTTCTTGTACGTCTTCTAAATAAATGCTCTGTCTTAATCGACCTGCAATCTCTGGCAAAGAAGCCTTTTGAGTGCTCCTCAAAACAAGCTTCAATGGACGCCGCTCATCTTCAACTGCGATCGTTACATCCAGGCCTTCCTGTCCAAACGCCTCTTGGCCAACCGCTATCAAAGCGGCCTCAAGCGCTGCACCTACCGTCGAAACATCTGGATAGTTTAGCTTATCCAGTATTTCGATTTCCACGCGTGCTGCATCAAAAGCGGTAACAGCAGGGAGTAGTTGAGACGTCGAAATCAAATGACTGGCTGCTGCTGCCTGGGCTATACAAAGCGCTAACGCAGCCGGCAACGAATTGGGCATTGACCTTTTGCGGATATACCTTAAACCCAACCGCCCTTCAGCCTCATCAAACACATAATCTGCCTCCAGTGCAACCAACATCAAAGAAGGCCCTTGATGTACATGGCTGTAGTCTGCAACATCAATCAACATCTCCTCTACAGCCTGCCGGCCAATCCAGTCATGAAATACCGGGACCAGGTCTGCTGCATCAACGGAAGACGAATCATCTATAAAAAACTTGGCGCTCAATCGCTGCGGTACAGCCGGCGCATATATTTTTGATTTAGATATCATGACTCACGTTTTCTTATTAGGTGACAAAGCAGGTGGCAGTGCAGGTGGTAATTTTGAAGACGCCACGTTAGGTCGTTTACCAGGAGCAGAAGGCGGTAATTTCGGCGGAAGCTTTCCAGCAGGAGGTAAAGAGGCCTTTGATAAAGGTGTCTTTACTGGCGCGGCAGAAACACTATTTAATCGCATATCACAGGCATGCGCCGCTTCGATAAAAAGCTGTGCTTCTTCAATGGTTTGCCGGGCAACTTCCAGGACAGGCTCAAACACTTCCCGGCTGCTTTGCTTGCTGTGTCTGGTAAACAAATAACGGGCAAATTTACCTTTGGCAAACTGGTCAAAAAAGAGCTCTGTATCGTAAAACTCAGACTTAAAGCGCTGTACAATTTCTTGTGGCTCGGTGCTCACATTCGGGTCTTTGGTCCGAAGCAACGCCCGTGCTGCGTGCAACATCGCTTGATAGGCACGCGCATCAGCTCGCCTGTAGCGTCCATCATCCAATGCGATCTGTGCATCAAAGACTTCTGACTCAGCTTTGGAAATTTCAATTGAAAAAAGAGAGACAACTTCGCCGGCGCATTCTCCAATGCCCAGGTCATTCAGCGTAAAGACGCGCGGATCCCCCCAGTCGGAGAAAAACCCGGGCTGCGTTTCAAAGTCCGGCGTAATCATAAAAGGTTTGATGATCTCCCGTACTTCTTTCTTCCCTAATCGCGTCACCCATGTCTGAAATGTCTCATCCGCTGCCTTACCCGACACAAAGGCTTTTGTGATGGCCTCAAGCGTATCGGGAATTAATTTCGACGGCACAGCCCCCATTGCCAATCCAAAACTGGCGGCATTATCCTTCCACGTTCCTCCCAGCACAACCTGAAAATGGGGCACTTTGTAATTACCCACTTTCCGGCTGTTACCATAAAATCCGATGTCTGCTACATGGTGCTGTCCGCAAGAATTGAAACACCCGCTAATTTTGATGCGCAGCTCCTTTACAATGTCTGGTAGCGTCTCGAACTTCTTATCCAGTTGCGAGATGAGGGTCCCTGCCAACCCGCGAGACGCTGCGATTCCTAACTTGCATGTATCAGTGCCGGGGCAAGAAGTAATGTCAACAATGCTTTCTGCGCCGGCTTGTCCTAGCCCGACACTTTTGAGTGCAGTATACAGGTTCGGCAAATCAGACTCACTTACCCAGCGCAGCACAATGTTCTGCTCAACAGTCATGCGAACATGTTCACCCACAAATTCTCGCACAATGTCGGCGAGCTGCACAGCCTGATTTGATGTAAGATCACCCAGGGGCAACCGCAAGGTCACAGTTACATATCCCGGTTGTCGCTGCGCGTATACATTGGTTTTGAGCCAGGCATCAAATCCATCCGGGCGGGTCTGCCCATTAAGCGCAACGGAGGGTTTAAATGGCACCTCTTCATAGCCGGCCGCTTCTTCTGTAATAGAATCCCACCGTGGATCATAGGGCAGTTGTTTGCGCTCCTCATAGATCATCTCCCTAAACGCCTCTATCCCCAGCTTGGCCACGAGAAACTTGATACGTGCGCGGTTACGGTTCTTCTTTTCTCCCAGCCGGGCAAAAACACGGGCGATGGCCTGCGTGATGGGCAAAATTTCATTGGCCGGCACAAATTCCTCCAGCACTTTAGCTTGATGCGGAACCGCACCAAGCCCACCGCCCACAACCATTTTAAACCCGTTAACAACACTGCCCTCGATTTCCTGCTGTTTCGCAACAAAGCCTACATCATGCATCATTACCAGGCCGCAAGCCTCTTGCTCGCACCCCGAAAACGCTACTTTAAGTTTTCTCCCGAAATCTTGCGCATCATCATGGCCGAGCAAAAATTCAGTGAGTGATTGCGCATACGGTGAAATATCAAACTTTTCGGATCTACAAACGCCGGCGAGGTGGCATCCTGTTACGTTGCGCGTCACATTGCCGCAAGCTTCTTTGGTGGTAATACCCACACCTGCAAGCCGGCGCATCATGTCTGGCGTATCTTCAATGTGTACATAGTGCAACTGGATATCCTGCCGGGTAGTGACGTGCAAAATACCATCGCTATACTCATCGGCCAGATCCGCCAGTTCTTCCAGTTGGTCTGGTGTCAGCCGGCCAAAGGGGATCTTAATGCGCTGCATACCTGGTGCGTCCCATGCAGTGCCCGGACCTTTCGTTGCGGCAGGAAATGCAATCTGCCGATCCTGGCGTCCATCATGGCGCCGGCCATTGTCGTAGCGTTGTCCATACACCCCTTGGCGTAGCCTGGTCTCTGCAAATACTTTTTCATCCAGCTTACCTCGCTGCATAAGCTCCATTTGGCCCTCAAATATGTCTATCTGATGTGCCAGTTCTTCAGGCATTGCCTCTTCCACTTTGGCCTTCCACGTAAGCTCTTTCATGATGAATCTGTTTTTCTTGATTAACGCAAAACGCCCATACACTGGGTTCGTGCATGGGCGTTTTACCGTTCTTACTCACTTCAAAATCAAGCTTTCAGGAAACGCACAGCACGATGCCGATCTGGCATACACATACAACAGCAACACATACAGCATCTCCCGCCGCACTCATTTCCTGTCGTATGTAGTCTGTCTCGTTTCATGTGTCAACTATACACCAAGCAATTTTCGAATATCAATATGAATTAATCGCTTCCTAAGTTCAAATTATTGTCAAATTTGGTAGCGCTTTTATCTATCCAAAACAGATCATTTCACATGTTCTTCACGACCTCTTGTCATAACAAGTATTAACAAGGCATACTACCTATTACCGTACAGAACAACGTATTATAACAGGTCACACATCTATGCATAAATCTTTATTTTACATAAACTTGCATGTGTTACTAAATAATAAAAAACAAAAACCAATCGAAAAAGTTACTTTCAGCAATTATATATATTACATCACAACAAAAAGTATATAGCGCATGCATTTCGCTCGCACCAAGAAGCCAATTCATATTATTTTTTTCTATCAAATATTTTACACTTAATATCCATCTTAATATTTACAAATACACCCAGAGACAAACACTTTTGCAGCCAGAGACAAAGCTCAAGGGATCAAATATGATCGCCGCACTTTTATCGTGTTCTCGATACCGTGAAAAGGAGATCTTTCCTGCCAATCGAGTAGGCCGGCGCATGAAAGAATTTCAAAGCAAAGACTGTCATTTTTCTCAAGCATCATTTTCCAGCATCATTTCTCAAACAGGTTGTAGTCATGTCCATGTTCTAAAGTATTTATATTTATAGATCAGCAAGAATATTTCAATTTTGCAAGGCGCATTTATTCCGTATCATTTGCACGAGTCTCATATTTTAGCCTATTCTTACGATCAGGTATAAAGTTCTCGTATGAATTCTCGGGACTGCCAAAGTGATATTGATACAAGATTGAATAATCGTTCCAGTAAAAAATCACCCCCCATAACCGATATCTCAACAATGCAAATCTGGTCAGCCCCTCGACGCCCGGGTAAAACCCTGGGTATTGTACTATTTCTGATTCTCACATCAATCTTCCAGCAAGCTTCCGGACAAACACTGGACACAGAGGAGCTTCAGGCCAAAGCTGCAGCCCTGTTCCAAAGAAGCTGTTCTCAAGCCGGCTGTCATGTCGGCCCCCTCCCTCAAATGGGACTAAACCTCGACGAAGACAATTATTTTGCAACCCTTGTGGGCCAACCCAGCATGGAGCAACCACATCGCCTCCGCGTGTCTCCGGGTAATCCCGACAGTAGCTATCTGGTGTTAAAGCTCAGAGGAGACCCTTCCATCACGGGCTTACAAATGCCCTTCACAGGCGACAAACTGACCACCGAAGAAGTTGATACAATTGCTGATTGGATTACAAGTCTTGGAGACAAAGACCTTTCTAATGTCGAGCCACCGCCCGAGCCAACAGACTTACCTTTTTATGGATGGAAAGCTGTAAATCTTCCCACAACACGGAGTTTAACCAAAGGAGATTTTCTGTTTCTTATCGCCCACAGGTTTAACCCCAAACTCAGTGATGGGTATGATTCATTTTACGGCCTGGATGGCAGCAGTATCATCTTTCTGCATCTCGGCTATGCAATTACCGATCAGCTTATGGTATCACTTGCACGGAGTAATGCCGTTGATAACGTGGAACTACAAGCGCGATACAATTTCTTCCAGCAAGGCGGGGTCCGAGGCTTACCCGTTGGCCTTAGTTTAATTACCACTGGAAATTGGGCAACAGAACGAGGCGCCGGCGAAAAGAGGTTTAGAAAAGAAGCCTCCAAATTTACCACTCAGGTATCCATAACACGCGCCATTGGAGAGCAATGGGGCGTGGCGTTTGTCCCAGGCATTCTCTTTAATGCAGCCGAAGACGTTGAAGGCGAAGATGCACTCATTACGCTAGGCCTGGCAGGTCGCTGGAATTTCCATAAAAACTTTTCGATTGTTGGTGACTGGGCTCCAGTTGTATCCGGATTTACCCGCACAACAACTTTTGGCAATGATATCCGATTCGATACGTGGGGCGGCGGCCTGGAGATTGCGCTTGGAGGGCACGTATTTCAGATTGTTCTGAGCAATTCTGTTGGCCTGACCACAGATCAATATCTGCGGGGCGGAGACCTCGACATAACAGAAGGGGAAGCAAGATTAGGCTTCAACATCTTCCGAATTTTGAACTAATGGAAAACAAGAAGAGCTTAATGGATCTAACTAAATACGTATTTGTGTCTTTGGCGCTTTGCGGGATTGTGTTTTCAGGATGTGAACGTGCATCCCTTGTTGACTCAGACGAATTGCAACCAACGCTAACCGATATACAGGCGAATATCTTTGATACAAGCTGCGCCCTTTCAGGGTGTCATGGGAATGCAAGTCCGCAATTGGGACAAGACCTGAGCGCCGGCCAATCCTTTTCGAATATCGTCAATGTGCCAAGTGTTGAGCAGCCTTCACTTCTACGCGTGAAGCCCGGCGATCCTGAAGACAGTTATTTATTCAGAAAGATTCGCGGCGATGCAAACATTGCCGGCGCCCAAATGCCGCTTGGCAGGTCTCCACTTTCGGCTGAACAGATCGCTTTAGTGGAAAGCTGGATACTTGATGGCGCACTTGATAACTAGGCTTTATCTGAGCATTCAGATAATGCCGTATCCCGAACTCGATTCGGGATCCACCACTGCCCGCTAATCAGACAATTATTGCCGAGTATGAAATGGGAAGGCAGGTAAAAGGGCGTGTGATGTATTTTAACCTTTCAAGGTCTACACAATCTAATCATCAAACAAATCAGCATCTTCCTCCGGTGCTGTAATTACATGACGGATTAGATCAGCCACTTCATCTGCTCTGCCCTGATTGTAACGCGCGGCTAACTGTTTATGCATAAACATATCGACGATGGTGCCGATGCCACACAAGCCAACAGTAAAGAAATACAATAAACCCATACCCAGTTGACCGAGGATGAAGCGATGAACACCGGCTAAGCCCAAAAAGCCGGCAAGGTCGGTCAAAAGAATCAGTTCTGGATCTTTGCGCCGTTCTTTATAAACATTGGCAAAATGTGCCGCTTGCTCCTCCGTCATGTCCTTCATCAACTGCGCGACATAGAGCTGCTCATCTCCTTCCAGTTCGGGCGCGTATTTGATTACTTTTGCCATAGTTTAACTTCTTACCTTTAATCTTATATTCTAATGACCGTTCAAAACGGATACGCTGTACTTCCAGATGAGGCCAATTGAACGCCCTAATAATATAACTACGGCAGGGAGACCTAAAAGATGAGCATCCATCGACTGCAAGAACGCACCTCGAAACAAATACGCTACGGCGTGCCCCAAACCACATCCCGGGCATGAACCAAGTACGCCTCCTTCTCCTGTAATACCCAGCAATTCAAAAAAGCAGAGCGACCAGTCTCTCGCTATGGCTGGATCCGGAAAAGCAACAAAGGCAACGCCGGCAATCCAAATGATTGCCTCCCAGGGAAATGCTATTAAATAACGTTGTCTCATCAGCAATTCATACGATTTAAGGAGCTTTATGCCACCTCACCCGCTCTATCACTTGTACCCACACGTATCTCGAAGCTATCCATAAACAAAACACTTCGAAATTGGACATGCGTCGATCAGTCTTCGATATTCGAGGCTTTGTCCAAATGGACAAAGTCGAGCTTAGGTTCCTGTAGGCCCATCAAAACGCAGAAGAATTAGCTCAACTGGCTAACATATCTTAACTTGCAAACACCAAGCAAGGGAAGACCGCCTCAAAGATTTTTTGAACGGGACTGCCTACAGGTTAAACTCCGGATTGACATTTAGTTATGAGACAATTATTTGGACTTTTAGTCGTCATTTTATCCTTTGGCGTAGTAACGCAGGCACAAGGTCAGTCTGCAGCATCAGATGATGCAGCGCTTACCGTGCAGAAAATCATGCAAGATCCCAAAACATGGATTGGCGCATGGCCTCGAAATGCATTTTGGACCGAGGATGGAAGCAAGCTCTATTTCAACTGGAATCCTCAAGGGGCCTTCCCCAGCGACTCTCTCTTCAGCGTATCTCCAACAGATACGCAACCCAGGCAAGTCAGCTTCGAAGAACGGTACAACCTCTCACCTCGATTCTCTGGCTGGCAGCATGGAAAACACATTTATGATGCAGCATTTAATCGGAAAGTTTATAGCAAAAATGGAGATGTTTTTCTGTATGACAGAACATCGAATGAAGCTACCCGACTGACTCGAACCAGAGATTCAGAATCATCCCCTCGGTTTTCTGCTCAAAAAAATGCGGTGATCTTTGAGCAGGAAGACAATTTATTCCACATAGATCTAAATACAGGGATGATCGGCCAACTCACCGATCTCCGGTCAGGACAGGAATCAAAAGAAACGGCACCTACTCCCAAAGCAGCATTCCTCGAAGAACAACAGCTTGCGCTTTTTGAACACGTGAGAGACGATGAAGAACAGAAAGAGCTAAGAGAAAAAGCTTCTGCGCGAAACCAACGATTTGAGAATCCTCCTCCGACATTCTATGCAGGAAGAAAATCTGTTCGAAATCTGTCGCTTGATCCCACAGAACGTTTTGTCTCCTTTATTCTCTCGTCCAGCGCCCCCAATCGCACAAGTACGGTTGTACAGGATTACGTCACATCATCAGGCTATGCAACCGATCTCACGGCACGTCCAAAGGTAGGCGGTATACCCGGCACCACAGAACTGTACATACAAGATTTGGAGCGAGATACAACGTATAAAATTGATCTCCATCAATTAGACGGCAGTTATGATGTGCCGGCCTATAAGCTGGAAGAAGATAAATCGGACATCAAGGCAGATTCTCTCGCCAACAGACGGGCGCTTATTCCTGCTTATGTAGACTGGAATGCAAAAGAAGCAACCGCGGTTGTTCATGTGCGCGCGCAAGACAATAAAGATCGCTGGATCGCATTGCTTGATCCTGAAAACGGCGCGCTTAAATTGCTTGATCGGCAGCATGACGAGGCATGGATTGCCGGCCCCGGGATATCGCGTTTTCGGTTCGGCGTTTCAGAAGGATGGCTACCCGATAATCAGCACTACTACTTCCAAAGCGAAGAATCCGGATATAGCCATCTCTATCTTGTCGATACAGCCACGGGTGATAAAAAAACGTTGACGGCAGGACAGTTCGAAGTCTTTAACCCCATGCTTTCCAGAGACGGAAGCACCTGGTATTTCACCAGTAGCGAAGGGTCTCCTTTTGAACGGCATTTTTACAAAATGGCATTGATGGGAGGGACACGGACGCGGCTTACCGACATGGCTGGCAATAATCAGGTTGCGCTTGCGCCCGACGAAGAGACGATGGGCAATTTGTATTCTTACAGCAATGTACCACCGGAGATTTATCTAAAATCTTCCACCGAAAAAGCGCAGCAAATTACGTTTTCAACAACCGATGCATGGCAGGACTACGCATGGCGTGACCCTGAGATCATTCATTTCAAAGCCTCAGATGGCGTTTCAGTGCCGGCACGCATGTATGCACCGGAAAACCCCAATGGTGCGGCTGTACTCTTTGTTCATGGCGCCGGTTACTTGCAAAACGTACACAAATGGTGGAGTTCTTATTTTCGTGAATACATGTTTCACAACTTGCTTGCAGACCAGGGCTATACGGTACTTGATGTAGATTACCGGGCTTCGGCCGGCTATGGGCGAGATTGGCGAACCGCTATTTACAGATACATGGGTGGTAGAGACTTGCAGGATTATGTTGATGCCTCCAAACATCTGCAATCCACAAAGAATATCGACCCTGAGCGCATATTCATCTATGGAGGGTCGTACGGAGGCTTCATTACGCTTATGGCACTGTTCAATGAGCCAGAGCATTTTGGAGGAGGTGCTGCTTTACGCTCTGTCACCGACTGGGCGCACTACAATCACGGATACACCTCCAACATTCTGAACACGCCGGCTGAAGACTCGCTTGCCTACACGCGATCCTCACCTATCTATTTCGCAGAGGGCCTGGAAGATCCATTACTCATTGCACACGGCATGGTGGATACCAATGTCCATTTTCAAGATGTGGTGCGACTTGCTCAACGGCTGATCAAACTAGGGAAAGAAGATTGGGAGATGGCGCTATACCCTGTTGAAAGTCATGGATTCCAGGAGCCGGCAAGCTGGACGGATGAGTACCGCCGCATTCTGAAACTTATCGAGCAAAGCGTTGGGCCAGACAGGGAAGAGTAAAATGAAGGGCCAGCAAAAATCTTGATATAAAAACAAAGGCTTTCGTTGGATAAACGAAAGCCTTTGTTTTATTTAAAATCTGTTCTCCGAACTATCGGATAAACTCAACACCATCGCCAGCGTCATCACGAACCATTTTGCCATTCTCATCTCTTTTCAGTACCCCACCATTCTGCAGGATAACACGTTCAGCGTTACCATTAGGACCGGTGACCCGGATGGTGATTGCTTCCAGAACTGGCGGAATCAAGTCGCCATTCTGATCAGTTTGTTCACCCTGCTGGTAGCCAAATGAGAATCGGGTACGACCGTATGTAGGCGCTGCAGAACCATTGTTATGATCGCCAAAGAGCATATCGGGTAACACAGTGTTTGTATTACCAAATGCTTCAACGTTTGTACCATTTGCAATGACTACGATATTTGTGCCTTCACCCAACGGGTTCTGATTTTGATCGTAGACCAGGAATTCATAAGCGTTACCCAGCACAATTGGCCCTTGGCCGGATGGTACTATTATATTACTTGAGCCGGAGAACAACACCAGGATATCATCCGTGATTTCATTCTGATTCCTGTCGGCAGTACTTCCAGTAACTATTACATATCCGTTGCCGAACTCAGGATGCACTGGCTGCGGAGGTCCAGAAATTTGTTCGATCGGCGCTGTACCAAGTGCACCTGTCTGATTAGATCCACCGATAATACCTGCTGAAGCTGTGAAATAAACAGAAGTACCAACCCGTACCGGATTGCCAAACTGATCACCCACAAAAGCAGTAATCGTATTAGATGTCCCCCAGAAATCCCATGCTCTAGGCACATTCAACCGTGAAGTGGCAATACCAAAATGGTCGGAATCTGGAAGACCGCCATGGATTGCAAGCGGTACAGGAAGCGAGCGTATCACGCGACCAGCGAGAGTTGTTGTTGCAACCACTTGCACAACACCCGCTACAAGGCCACTTGAAATATTTGTCCTGACTTCACCGTTTTCGTTCGTCTGAGCAGACTCAGGAAAGATGAATGCATCTCCGCCTGGATTTGCACCAAAACTAAAGTTGATGGTCACCTGATTATCCAGTGTAACGGGCCTGCCCAGCGAATCAGTAGCTTGAAAAATAAGTTCGGCAACTTCCTGCGAACCACTTTCCCGTACACCAATTGATGTGACTGATTGACTGAGCAGCAAAATATTTGACGCCCTGCCAGAAACGCGTCCGCCAGGGTTTGTAGGATCGGTGCCTCCTTCGACCGGCACTAAACGTACAGTCGCAACTTCGATTGTTCGGTCTGCAACCGCAAGAACAGACGTTGTCTGGTTAACAAATCCGCTTTTAGTCACCGTAAGATCAACATCCATCGTGCTATCCACATCTACAACGATACTGTATCGTCCCAGTTCATCGGTCTCTCCCAACTCATCATTCGGCAAAACGCGAACAAACGCATTTGTCACAGGATCATTTGTCACCGAATTGATCACTAACCCCGTTAAAGTTACTGGACCTGAATCACTGTCTCCAGTGAAGAGGTCGCACCCGGCCATCGTGCCGGCAATAAAAAGTGCAGTTAATATTGAAGAAATGTAATATCTCATTAATCGTTACCTCAATGGGGCAATTATCCTGTCGATCCACTAAAAATATACAAGCGTGATTAGCGACGCAGACTTGACTTAGATTCTTCTTACTATCATTGAGCGTGGTCAAGTCCGCGTAAATATTTTGAAAGGACATCCTGGCTTACAACACACTTAGTACTCAGACTAAATGTTGATAGATCAGTACTGTTTCCTTCTTCTCTTATTCTGCCATCGCGAAAAACAAAATCTGCATCAATAAAAATGCCGAATACTTAGTTCTTTCGAATAAAACGGTATGGATCGATTGGAATTGGTCTTTATTCTATCATTCTTCGAACCAAAACTCCCCTCCTTATCCTTTTCGCGAGTTCAACGGGCAATCTTTTAAATAGTTTGGCAGCGGGATCAATGTTTTCTAATTGTCCCCCTATTGCTCATTCCCTATTTAATACCCATTCCAGGGCGTGCGAACAATTATTTCAGGTTGAATGTCCCCCCTAATCTTCCAGTAAACTGCTCGCAGTTTCGGAGATAATTTGCCACGCTTCTTCTACATGATGCAGCATAGTCGTTCGTGTGCCAACACAGAGACGAAGGGTATATTTCCCATTCATTTTGGTATGCGTCAAATAAATTTTCCCGCTTCCGTTCAACTTGCCCAACAGCGCTTCATTAATCTCATCGCCGGCTTTAAGTCTGAAGCATACAAGATTTAACGGAGGAGCAACCGCCAGTTCAAAACGATCATCTTCGCGTACCCAGCCGGCAAAGGACTGCGCAATGGCGATGTGCTGCCTTACATATTGCTGTAAACCGGCTACTCCGTAGTACCTGATCACAAACCAGAGTTTCAGCGAACGAAAGCGCCGACCTAGCTGAACATGCCAATCCCTGTAGTCTATCACTTCTCCAGAAGCTGTTGCCTGGTTACGTAGATACTCAGGCAAGATACTGAGCGTATCGATAAGTGCCCGACGATCCTTGACATAGAAAAGTGTACAGTCAAAATTTGTCAGCATCCATTTATGCGGATTAAAGCAATAGCTATCAGCCAACTCCAGGCCTTTATGCAGATAACGAAACTCGGGGCACAAGGCTGCAGTGCCGGCCATTGCCGCATCTACATGCAACCAAATCTGCTCTTCATTACAAATTTTCCCAATGGCTTCTACGGGATCGATCCCGTTGGTAGAAGTTGTACCTACCGTTGCAGATACACAGCATGGAATTAATCCTGCCTCTTTATCAGCGCGAATCATCTCTTTCAACGCCTGTGGAATCATTGCACGTGTCTCATCTACAGGCACAAGTCGAACCTGCTCGCTACCTATGCCGGCTATTTTTGCGCCTTTTTCTATGGAAGAATGTGCATCTACCGAGGTATACACCACCAGTTTACCACTGCATCCCTTCTTGTTAGATACATACGACGTTGCCTGCTCTCTTCCAGCCAATAATGCACACAACACTGCGCTCGATGCCGTATCCTGGATAACACCGCCGCCCGTAGAGGTCGATTTAAATGCAGCCGGCAACTCCATCATATCTGCCATCCAGTCTAGCACCTGCACTTCCAGTTCCGTACAGGCTGGACTCGTTGCCCACAACATGCCTTGCACGCCAAGCCCGGCAGATAGTAATTCACCCAAAATAGCCGGCCCTGAAGTGTTGGATGGGAAGTAGGCGTAAAAATGTGGCGACTGCCAATGCGTGACACCTGGCATAATAATACGATCTACATCTGCCATGATCTGATCAAACGATTCTCCTTTTATTGGCGCTGTAGCCGGCAGTGCGTTTCTTATGTCACCGGGTTCAACCTGAGACAACACAGGATATTGTTCGATATTTTCGTAATAGTCTGCAATCCAGTCAACAAGTGCCTTTCCTTGTTTACGGAATTCTTCAGATGTCATGTGTAGCGATGATTCTGCCATTTCTTTTAAGGCCTCTAGATGCGTTAAAATTCAGTATAAAAGATAGATGGCTTCTTGCCAGTATTTCGTATCATTAGATTAGCTCTTGGTGAATTTCAATAGACGAAATCGCACTGATTCAATAGCCTCTTGATATGCTTTTACATCTTATAAAGAAGGAATTTCTGGATAGCCTGCTAAACCAGCGCTTTATGCTGCTGGCAGTTTTCAGTATCATACTCATGCCGATGAGCGCTTGGATCAACTATGAGTACTACGATGCAAGGAAAGAGGCTTTTGATAGCCAGTATGCCAACTTCACCACATCAGAAGACGCCATTAATGCAAGCAGGGCTTACCGGGCGCCGGCGCTGCTTTCTCCACTTGCACGGGGAAATGAACCGTACATGCCGATCTATTACTCGTTTAACAGCGCTGCATCCGGCAATCAAGTAGACGCGACCAGCCCTGGAAATATTGAGGCCCAGGATTTTGCCATTCTCTCAAGTTTTGGCAGTTTTGATTTTCTATTCCTCATCCAGGTGGTTTTTAGCCTGCTGGCAATTTTGCTTGCATTCGATATGATTGCCGGCGAGAAGGAAAGAGGCACCCTCAAGGCGGTCCTGGCAAATAGTGTCCCGAGAGACAAACTGATTATCTCAAAATTTCTTGGCGGGTTTACCGTATTGTGGCTCACCTTTCTTATCGGGTTTTTACTCCTTCTGCTCGTCCTTATTCTTTTTAACGGACAGTTTGCAGAAGGCCAGACACTGATCCGCATTGCCTTTGCGTTCTTTTCTTCCACGCTGTTCCTCGCCGGCTTCTTCGGCCTTGGCCTCATGGTCTCTGCTTTTTGCCATTCATCCCGAACGGCGATCATCATTCTCTTGGTTGCCTGGGTGATGATGCAGTTGGTGATTCCCAAAGCCGGCGAAATGATTGCTACTGTGGTGCGCCCAATTCAATCAGAGCACCAGGTCCGACTTGAACGACAAAAGATTATTGCTGAAGAGCTGGCTACCCTTGACGATAAAGCTGGTGATCTTTTTAGTGAGATCACGGGTATTTCTGCTGCAGAAAAGGCATTCCTTCACATCAGAACCTCTGATCCGACAGTCTCCCAATTCAGAGATGCTTACCAGGCTGCCTTTAAAGCGTCAAAACAAGCGCAAAATGATCGAATGAGAGCGGTTGCACAAACCTGGCAAAGAGAGCGGGATTTGCAGCGAACGCTCGGTAATTTGATCGCGCTGATCTCGCCGGCCTCGGCGCTTACCATGCTGGTTTCTGATATAGCCGGCACGGGCGACCTGGCTTACCACCAATATCGGGAAGCCGTTGCAAACCAATACCAGATTGTAGATCGGGAATTCTTTAGCAAAATGGAAAGCAACAGTTACCGCATCAATATCGGTGGCGCGATGTTGTCAGGTAATTTCGGCGAAGAAGCAGCTTCCCCAGAAGCTATCCCTCCCTTCACGGTGCCACAACCAAGCCTGTCAGAAATCATTAAAACCAACATCTGGCCCCTCATCACTCTCTTCTGCTACCTCATCGTCCCCTTCCTAATCGCCTACACCAGATTCCTGAAATATGATGCGCGTTGAAAAGTTAAAAATCAAAAGCTAAAAGTTAAAACGCCCTTTTTTTAACTTTTAGCTTTTGATTTTTAACTTTTCAAAGATTTTAGCTTTTGATTTTTAACTTTTCACTTCCTGATATGTCCTTGCCCGATGCCGATCCATTTGTAAGTGGTGAGTTCTTCGAGTCCCATGGGGCCTCGTGCGTGTAGTTTTTGGGTACTGACGGCGACTTCAGCCCCCAGGCCAAATTGTCCGCCATCATTAAACCGTGTGCTTGCATTCACAAAGACGGCGGAAGAATTGACCTCGTTCACAAATTGATCTGCACGAGTCACGTCATTTGTAATGATGCTGTCAGAGTGGTCCATGCTGTGCTCGTGGATATGCGCGATGGCTTCATCGATCGAGCGGACTGTTTTGATGCCCAGCACGAGGGACATCCACTCCTGGCTAAAATCTTCGGGGCCGGCGGCTACTGTATGCTGCGCCAAACCATGAGCCTCTAATACCACCTTCGCCTCTTCAGTAGCTTTCAGCTCTACGGGATACGTATTCAATCGCTCTGCCAGCTTCGGAAGAAACGTTTCTGTCATCGATTCATGTACAAGAACGGTGTCGAGCGCGTTGCATACACTTGGGCGCTGCACTTTGGCATTTTCAACAATATCCACGGCTTTATCAATATCACCGCCTGCATCCACATACACATGGCAGATGCCAACGCCACCCGTGATAACTGGAATTGTGCTTTGCTCTTTACAACGACGATGCAGGCCGGCGCCACCTCTGGGAATAATGACATCTACATAAGCATCCAGTTTCAATAATTCTCCAACCAAAGCACGATCTGGGTTTTCGATGTACTGCACTGCAAACTCAGAAATCCCACAATCTTTCAGGGCAGACTGAATCACCTCTACAAGTGCCAGATTGCTACGCAGCGTTTCACTTCCTCCCCGTAGAATAGAGGCATTTCCTGTCTTGAGACAAAGCGCAGCAATATCAATTGTAACATTGGGCCGGGCCTCATAGATGACACCGATAACCCCGAGCGGGATCCGCCGTTTTGTTACGCGTAATCCGTGTTCGAGCACACGGCTTTCTATATCAGACCCAACCGGATCTTTAAGGGTAGCCACCTGACGAATATCTGCAGCCAATTTCTCAATACGGGCCTCCGTCAACAACAGCCGATCCAGCAGTGCTTCACTGAGGTCTTTTGCGCGACCGTCAGCAATATCAAGGGCATTGGCTTTTAACACATCAGAAGTATGGGCTTCCAAAGCATCGGCAATGCGAAGCAATGCGTCGTTTTTCTGATCTGTTTTTAGCACAGCCAGTTCCCGGCTTGCCGCTTTGGCCTGCTTACCAATTAATTGTAGGTCTGTAATTACTTCCATGAGTGTTCGTCTTCAATAAGTAGAATTAGATCATCGCAGTGCACCGCCGGCCCATACCAGTATCCCAGGAAATCTGAGATCTCTTCAGAACGAAGGCCTTTGACCTTAAGCAGATCGTTACTGTCGTACCGCACGATACCGCGGGCAATTTCTTCTCCATCGGGGCCTTTAACAACTACTGTATCACCTCGTACAAAGGATCCCTCAATGGCCTTTATCCCAACAGATAACAGGCTACCGCCTGCTTGCTTCAACGTATCAACTGCACCCGCATTAACAAATAGTGTCCCTACAGGAGATGGGCCGGCAAAAATCCATCTTTTTCGCTGATCAAGGGGTGTTTCAAGCGCTGGAAAGCGGGTACCAACAGCTTCTCCGTTAGCAATTTTTAGTATTACATTTTCGGCGCTACCCGCAGCAATGACAACATCAACGCCAGCCCTGCGCGCTACATCCGCCGCCTGAAGCTTTGTTGCCATCCCTCCGATGCCGAGTCCACTCACACTATCACCAGCCAGCCCACGCAATGTCTCGTCAATGGTGCGCACTTCTGGAATCAATTGCGCATCAGGATTATTTCGTGGGTCCGCAGTGAACAACCCAGGCTGATCCGTTAACAAAATCAAAAGATCTGCCTCAGCAAGAAGTGCTACGAGCGCAGAAAGATTATCGTTGTCTCCAACTTTTATTTCCGAAGTAGCAACAGCATCATTTTCGTTTACGATAGGAACGACTTGATTGCCAATAAGCTCGTGTATGGCGTCATGCGCATTCAAAAACCGTTCTCTATCCTGCACATCAGCGCGCGTGAGCAACATCTGGCCTACATGAATCTTGTAGATCTCAAAGAATTTTTCCCATGTACGCATCAGGCCGCTTTGTCCAACAGCAGCTAACATCTGCCGAACAGACACAGAATCTTCCAGCTTGGGAAAACCCATCTTCTCTCTGCCGGCAGCAATTGCACCAGATGAGCACAATATGATTTCTGTGCCTTTTTCATGCAACGTTGCGCATTGACGGACGAGCTCAATCATATGGGCCCGATCCAAATGAGCCGTGCCTCCAGTGAGCACGCTGGTTCCTAATTTAACAACTATGCGCTTGTACATAGCTTAACTGATTAATAAGATTGAAGTGGCAACTAAGACAACTATTGATAGCCAGGTCCCTCACAGTTTCTTAGTAACAGGAATTGTTTTCAATATCTTACCGTAACTGGCAATTTAGCTTCAGTATCGGTGTCTCTTAAGAATTCGTTACAGCAAGATTCTGATGCAGGTAGTTAACTTTGGTGA
>JBGCEN010000015.1:0-6074 GCA_045106435.1 Rhodothermales bacterium | reverse complement strand
CTTGCCGGTTTCGGAATGCCGGCGATGCGGCTGGCTTTCTTTAGCGGCCCTCCAGGAAACAGGCCATAAAATTCCTTGATGGTCACAATACCTGATTTGCCAATCCGGCGTATGGTCAGGCGTGCGTCGTTTTCAAATTGTTCGCGCAAATAGTTGATTACACTAAAATGCAGGTCTGATAATTCGATCTCTTCTTCCTGCGCTATCGCATGTGCCACATCTGGTGTCCACTGTGCCGGGTTGGTTAAGTAACCTTCGCTATTTAAATCGACGGCCGAACCTGCGATCATTGTTTCTGCCATAATATTTATTTGTGTTTAAGGTTATACGGCCACTGCTTCTGGCTTCATCTCTTCGGTCAACTCTTTGCCCGCCATGGGCATATTTGCAGATATTGGTAATTCTTTGCCGGTAAGCAGCATGTGCCAATAGATCCAGCGAAACATGAGTTTGCCGGCGTGATTCAGTCGTGTTTCTTTCAGCAGATTCATCGGACCTAAAACTGGCACAGGATACTTACCGGGTAAGGGTTCTGTATCGTAATTGAAGTCAATCAGGGTTGCCTTGCCAAAGCCAGTTTCAATGAAACAGTTGGCATGCCCATCAAATGATGACTCAAGTGGTTTGCCATCGATGTAATTGAGAATGTTATTGTACACCGTCTCGCCCATGAAATGAGCAACAGAACCGGCCTTGGAAGTCGGCACATTGGTCGCATCTCCAATTACAAAGACGTTATCAAAAGCCTTGGCCTGGAGCGTGTGCTTATCCGTAGGGATAAAGTTGAGATCATCATCGTCTCCCATACCGCTCTGCTCGACAAAATCGGCGCCCATATTGACGGGAATGGAAACGAGCAAATCGAAAGGCACCCGCTGTTCGTCGTAAGAAACGATGGTCTTTTCGTCCTCCTCTACATGTTCGAGGTAGAAATCAGGGATTACCTTAATCCCCTTCTTTTCCAGTAAACCGCTGAGGACTTCGGTTGCTTTTGGTTTGGTAAAGGCCCCTGCCAAAGGCGTCACATAAAAGATTTCAACCTTGTCACGCATCCCTTTCTTCGTGAAGTAGGCGTCGGCCAGAAAGGCAAATTCCAGCGGCGCTACCGGGCATTTGATCAACGTTTCAGCGAGGTTGATAACCAGCCGGCCGCCCTCCCATTCTTCCAGTTTTTTAGCAAGCTTTGTGGCACCTTCATAGGTGTAGAAGTCGAATATGTCCTTGTACCAGTACTTACCATGTAGGCCGGGTGTCTCGTATGGCCTGGGAGTCGTACCCGTTGCAATGATGAGTACATCGTAATCAACAGTTTTTCCGCTGGCAAGTAGCACCTGGTTCTTCTCAGATATTACCTGTTCAACTTCGTCCCAAAGCACATGGGCTCCTTCCGGGAAAAACGCTGACTTTGCCCGGGTTACTTGCTCCGGCTTATAGATGCCGAATGGAATGAAGAGAAAACCTGGCTGGTAATAATGCACAGGATCCTTGTCAACAATCGTGATTTCCCAATCTTTATTTGCCAGTTGGCGATGCAGTTTATTCAGCATCATTGTACCAGCTGTTCCTGCACCGAGAATCAAAAGCTTTTTCATCTCTATCAACCAATTATATGAAGCGACCATTTGTCGCAGCAGTTTAACGTAGCTTAAGGCGCATGGGGCTTGGTTGATGTAAGACCCTTCCTACACAAGAAGTGGATACAACGCTATGAACTGCGTAAGAGAAAGCCTTACAGCTTTTATGCTTCGCCTATGGGGATATGTTTAGTGGTTAGTTTTTAGTATTTAGTGGTTAGCTTTTTTTCAATTCGCCCACCAGCTTTTTTGACTTTTAACTTCACTTTCCCCCGCCTTTCTCAGAAATTCTAATGAGATCAATTCTCCTCAGCATAGCAGTAACCTTGGTCCTCACCGGCTGTCATCCGGAAAAAGGCTCAACCGGACACATACGCTCGGTCACCAAAGCCGTTGATCATCATCGGTTGGTCAAAGCAGATAACAATGACAGTGACTGGCTCTCCTACGGCAAGAACTACGCGGAAGACCGGTTTAGCAGCCTGAAAGTTATCAACGACCAAAACATCGACCGCATGGGCCTTGCGTGGAGTTACGATCTGGGCACCAGGCGCGGCATTGAAGCAACGCCGCTCGTGGTGGATGGCATTATGTATATCTCAGGTCCCTGGAGCGTAGTCTGGGCGCTGGATGCGCGTACGGGCTCACTGCTTTGGGAGTGGGATCCGAAGATAGATCGCGCCTACGCCAAGTTTGCCTGTTGCGACGTAGTAAATCGGGGCGTTGCCATGGCAGAGGGTAAAATATTTGTCGGCACGCTGGACGGAAGATTGGTTGCCCTCGATGCAGCCACCGGCTATCCTGTCTGGAGCACACTCACTGTTGATCAAAGCAAAGCTTATACGATTACCGGTGCACCCCGGGTGGTAAAAGGACAGGTGATCATTGGCAATGGAGGCGCAGAGTTTGGAGTTCGCGGCTATGTATCAGCGTACGACATTACGTACGGTCATATGCTTTGGAGAACCTACACGGTGCCAGGTAACCCAGCCGAACCCTTTGAATCTGAAGCAATGGAAGCTGCCGCCCAAACCTGGTCAGGGCAATGGTGGAAATATGGCGGAGGTGGTACAGCATGGGATGCGATGGCCTTTGATCCAGCGTTGAACTTATTGTATATCGGCACAGGAAACGGTGCGCCGTGGAGCCGGCTCCACCGAAGCGATGGCGAAGGGGACAATCTCTACCTCTCCTCAATTCTTGCCTTAAATGCAGACGATGGAACGCTCGTATGGCATTACCAAACCACACCGGGCGATAGCTGGAATTATACTGCAACACAACCCCTTATTCTTGCAGATCTGGAGATTAAAGGCGCAATGCGAAAAGTGATTATGCAAGCGCCAAAAAATGGATTTTTCTATGTAATCGACCGCACCAATGGTGATTTCATCTCTGGCAAGGCTTACACAGAAGTCACGTGGGCAACAGGCATTAATCCCGACACGGGCCGGCCCATTATTCCTCCTGAAAGCTATTTCACTGATGCGCCGGCCGACATCGCACCAACACCGTTTGGAGCCCACAGTTGGCACCCGATGGCCTACAATAAAAACACAGGCCTCGTTTACATCCCAACAAGAGCGCACAAAACAACGTTTTCACAAAATCCCGCATGGGAATTCAGGGAGGGCATCTGGAACACAGGCACCTTTGGCGTGGATGTCAGTGACCCCAGTGGTTTCTTGATTGCCTGGGATCCGGTTAAGCAAGCATCTGCGTGGCGTGCGCCCATGAAGCACCACTGGAATGGCGGGGTGCTTACCACAGCCGGCAACCTGGTTTTCCAGGGCAATGGCGAAGGGCAGTTTGTCGCGTACAATGCCACAACGGGCAAAGTGCTGATGAAGAAATTCCTGGGGACGGGCATTATCGGCTCACCCATTACCTACTCCATCAACAAAAAACAATACGTCACCATCGTCGCCGGCTGGGGAGGTGTCGGGGGATTATTTGCACCACCTTTTGGCGAAGCAGCCAATCTTGTGCAGGAAGGCAGAATCTTCACCTTTGCACTTGATGCTTCGACAGAGATGCCTGAATATGCAGCGCTTCCTCCCATTGCCGAGCCACCAGCTGCACTCACCTTTACGGAAGAAGAAATCAATGCCGGCAATGGCTTATACCGCGCGAACTGTTCTCGATGCCATGGTGCCGGCGCGGTATCCAACACAGGTGTACCCGATTTACGCCGCGCTTCAAGCGAAGTACTCGAACAATTTGAATTGATCGTTTACGGCGCCCGCCTGGCTCAGGGCATGCCCAACTTTAGCGACATCTTGACCCGGAAAGAGGTCAACGACATTAAGGCTTATGTTGTGAATGAGGCGAGGAAAGCGAGTCGTTGAAAGTTAAAATTCAAAAGGTAAAAGATAAAAGGTTTTTTGTTTTACTTTGTTGGTTTTAATAGCCGACAAGTTGGCATACTTTATCCTGTATGAAAATGAGCACTACAATTGACAAAGTTCTATGGCATCATTTCCCACATTAAATACAGAGCGGCTTCTGTTGCGATAGTTTGTAATGGCAGATGCAGCCCAGGTTCAACGATTGGCCGGGAAGAAGGAAATCGCCCTTTTTACAACACTAACTCATCCCTCTGAAGATGGAATGGCTGAGTCATGGATAAAGAAACAGTATGAGAATTATGCATTGGGTCATATCGTAAACTTCGCTATCGTGCAAAAACATGATCAGGAATTGATCGGCTCAATCGGGTTGACCCTGAGCGAAGAGCATTCCAGAGGTGAACTCGGGTTCTGGATTGGGATGCCTTACTGGGGCCAGGGATACTGCACAGAAGCAGCTCGTGAAATTGTGGACTATGGATTTAACACGCTGGATTTACATCGAATCTATGCACTCCACTACAGTCGCAATACAGGCTCAGGCAAAGTGTTGCAGAAGCTGGGCATGACATACGAGGGGAAACAGCGGCAACATTATCAGCGCTTCAGAAGATGGGAAGATGCCGCGTTATACGGAATGTTGAAGGCTGAATACAAGATTGTATAAGATTGATGGTTTATAAAACAGTCAGATAACAGAATTATTTCTGCAACACGCTTTCTTTTTTCCGTCATTCCTGCGAAGTCAGGACACGGGCAAAGCGACTGATGCAATAATCCAGAAAAACGGGGGCTATATTCAGCTAGATTACTGGATCCCTGCCTTCTCAGGGATGACGGATAAAGTCAAAAATGCCTCTCAGCTAACTTTCAACTTAATTGTAATGGTTTTTCCTTGACGTCTATGTGCGAAGGCAGGAATCCCGCTCCATACGACCTTTGGTGTAGTTGTATTCCCTGTTGATGTACTGTCAGGAATTCACCTTCGAGTGGTCCAGCCAGCGGACGACGTATTTTCCGATCATGTCGAACTCCAGGTTTACGGAGGCGCCGGCTTTCCAGGTGGAGACGTTGGTGTGCTCGTAGGTATGCGGGATGATCGCAACCGTCAGATGATTGCCGGACAACCGGGCCACAGTCAGACTTATGCCATCAAGAGTGATCGATCCTACGGGTATGATGTAGGGGGCATAGGAATCTTCAAACGAAATCTCCATCAACCAATTGGTTTCTTCCTGCTCTACTGAAACCACCGTACCTGTTGCATCCACGTGGCCGAGCACAAAATGTCCATCAAGGCGGCCATTCATCGGCATTGCTCTTTCAAGGTTGAGCGACATGCCGGCTTGAAATTCACCAAAGGTTGTCTTGCGCAGGGTCTCTTCGATGGCAACCACTTCAAAAGTCTGCGCATCTGCAGCAACGACCGTCTGGCACGCGCCATTGACTGAAACGCTTTCGTCGGGTTTTAATTGACCCGCAAATTCAGATTGGATTTTAAGCTTCCGTCCGCCACCGAAAGGTACTATTTCTACCAGACGCCCTACTTCTTCGATGATTCCTGTAAACATATGTTTGTTTGTCGAATGTCTTGATCAGAATTTTGACTTTTAACTTCTACCTTTTGATTTGTTTTGACTTGTTGCCCCACCTTATCTCTTTTCTACTTTATCTATTGATGCGAATCAGGGGTTGAATCGGTTTTTTACATACTGTTACAAGCACATTCTAAAACTCGAACGTCTTCCCAAACTTGATTTGGGAAGACGAGCGGAAAAGTTATAATCAATTAGAAAACAGTTTTTCAACCCCTGATTCGCATCATTGATAAGAGACAACGCCTATTGGCCACCCGCACCGCTAATCAAGCCCAAACCGGAGCCTAATCGTATTTATTCCGTTTCGACTTAAAAATGGTAAACAAATCATCAGCGCCGCCGGCTTCTTTGAGCAGGCCTCCATTTCTTTAACGCAAGAAACGTCTGTACTTAGAATAAATTCATTTCTTAACCAATAGTCCGGTCAGTTTTTCAAGGCTTCTTTCAATGATTATAGCTCAAAATGGCTATTTCAAAGGATTTAGAGACCGTAATACATTAAGTGCAACTTAGCTAAATCGCCAAGTTTGATTTAACGCCGGCTCAAATGACTG
>JBGCEN010000014.1:0-4734 GCA_045106435.1 Rhodothermales bacterium | reverse complement strand
TCTGATCGATGAAATGAAACGGGATCCGGATATCAAATGGGTTGAACCTGATATTTACATGGGGCGTGTCTTGATTCCGCTCGCTACTGAGACGGGGAATGGCTCTCAGTTAATGCCGTGGGGGACAGCGCGCATTGGTGCAACTGGTAAATCTGCTGCAGGTGTTGATTTATTTGTGATCGATACGGGTGTTTCAAATAACGATGTGAACGTTACAGAATCCATTGATTTACGCGCCGGCACCAATGAGCCCGCCGATTATGACGGTCATGGTACACACATCGCCGGCCTGGCGGGTGCGATCGACGATGAAGATGGATTACTGGGTGTAGCGCCTGGCGTGAACATCAGGAGCCTGAAAGTACTGAATGGTGATGAATCCAGTGAAGGCGATCAGGTTGAGATGGCTGCTGTAATCGCCGCTGTTGAATATGTAACAGGCGAGAAACTAGCCAATCCAAACAAACCCATGGTGGTTAATCTCAGCCTTGGTGCAGATGTTGGCACGTCGAAATACAATGCCCTGGATGATGCAATCACTGCTTCTATTGAAAATGGCGTTACCTACGTAATTTCTGCAGGGAATCAGGGTATAGATGTAAAGAATGTTACGCCGGCTCATGTGAAGAAAGCCATCACTGTGGGAGCGTATGATGTTTTTGATCGCTTCGCATCATTCTCGAATTACGGCAAAGAAGTCGATATTTTAGCTCCTGGGACTGATCTTATTTCGTTGATCCATGCGTCTGATCAGTCAGATTTTGATTTCATCAAAATGTCGGGGACCTCAATGGCGGCCGGCTATGTCTCGGGAGCCGTGGCACTGTTCCTGGCAGACAATCCGAATGCAAATCCAAAGCAGGTTGCCAAGGCGTTAGATGAGTCAGGAGCATCTGTTATTTTGAATACACCTGGTTCAACGACGAATAAATCGGTCGCTGTCTCCAGCTTGATGAATACACAGCTCCCACCGTTCTTTGAGTATGCCATTTTCGCCGGCAAAGACCTCAAGCTCTATGATGGGTTGCAGGTGTTTGCAGAAGAAGGGGCCCTGAAAAACGCGAGCGTATTCAGTAATCGAAGACTCTCGATCTATGGGCGGCAAACCAAAATTGAGGGATTTGGCTATTATAAGTCGAAAATTTCTGGTAAGTATGCCAGTGCCTTCCATCCACCATACAATCCGACTGACTTGACGCCATACAGGAAAGTTGATGATATTAAAGTCCCTAAGTTTAAGGCTTCAGACCACAAAAAGGCAGCTACTAAAACGACCACCGGGAATTTGAAACTATCGGGCCATTACACACTGGGTACCCGGGAAAATCCAGAGATCTGGTATGTGTCCGGGAATTTGAAAATAGTGGATGAAGTGACCATATCGGGTTATGGTGTATTCCTCGTCAATGGCAAGATTCAGATCTACGATAATCTTAGAACAGTCAGCGGCACCGAAGAAACGACGCTTGGACTCTACAGTTCAGGCAACATCAACAGCTATGCATCCGATCTGGCCATTTCTGCGCAAGTGTTCTCTGGTAGCAGGATTGAAATACTGGACAACACGACCATTTATGGCAATATCACGGCGACCGCCAATATCAACTTCTATGATAATGTGACTGTCCATTATCGTGCAGCCTTGCCGATTCTGACAGATCCGATCTGGCCCAATCAATAATCTCTATTGATTAAAGAAGTTGTTTAAACGCCCTGGTAAGTTCGTAGGTGGCTTGCCAGGGTGTTTTTTTGTGTGTAAATCACCGCCTGTTACCTATAAGGTATTTACATGCCTGCGAATGCCAAACACCTTTGCAGCACCTCCTGAACACCCATTTTAAGCCAAAGACCGCACCAGTTTAACGCTTAATGTATACCCGATTTAGGTCGATACATATTAAATTGTCTCTTTCAAACTGAGTAATATTAGCGAGCTTCTGTCTAATTCTTAAGATGGCCTGCCCGCCATCAGAACAGGCAGCATTGTGTCTTGGTTTGAGAAAAAAGATTCGAATCAACCGCCTCAAGAATTTATAAATGGCGGTATATCGCAGAAATAAACGCTTTTGATCTGGTTGGCACCATTCTTGGGATTTTTTTGCTTCCCCATTAGGTGCTTTTGCATTGCACTGGTGTAATGTTAATAACAAGCCGTTCCCCAGCCGTTGTTCTAACAGAGTTTCCCCCACACATAGTGGTACCGGCCCATTTGCAAAATCGGTACCCGGTAGTCCGTCTGCTTTGAGTCTTCGTGAGATAAGCGAGTCTTAAAAAAAGCGGCGCAATAACTAAAAATAATTTGATGTCGACTAATCCCCTTCATATAAAAGCCGGATTAGAACCCTATACGCAGGCGCTATCCCGGCGAGAGGTTTCACATTTACTCAAGCGTACAAGTTTTGGCGCTGATCCGGAAAAGATCAACGCATTGGTCGGTCGGACAGCAGAAGACGTTGTGAATGAACTGATTCAATTTGCAACCGATACAGTCGCCAACCCATTGCCTTCAAAGCCATCCTGGGCGGATGAGCCCATGCCCGACCGAAGGGTTGCGACTTCGGAAGAAGTACGTACATACAACGAGAATAACAGGTTTTGGCTTGATGAACTGACGGAAGAACTGCTTTCACGCTTCAGGACCGGTGGACTTCGTGAGAGGATGACACTGTTCTGGCATGATCATTTTGTGACAGAGTTGGAAGTGTACGAACTGGCCGTTTATGCCTACAGATATTTGAATATCATCCGTACGAACAGTGTGGGTAATTTTCGAGAGTTTGTGAGAGCGATGGGGCTTACGCCGGCGATGCTCATTTATCTGAATGGCGATGCGAACGAAAAAAGCTCGCCCAATGAGAATTATGCGCGTGAGTTACTCGAGTTGTTCACCATGAGTCCGGTTGATCGCTACGGGAATGCCAACTATACCCAAACAGATGTAGAAGAAGCTGCGCGTGCGCTCACAGGATGGTTTGTAAATAAAGAAGCTATCACCACAGAGCTCTTTACAAAAGAGTTCGATGAGGGCGAGAAAACATTCCTCGCACGCACAGGGACATTCGATTACAATGATGTGACTGACGTGATCTTTGATGAGCGCTCATTTCAAGTCGCTGATTTTATCTGTACAAAGCTGTACAGGGCGTTCGTATTCGATCAGCCAGATCTGGAGGTTGTACAGGGGCTTGCTGATATTTTTCGAGAAAACGATTTCGAAATTGAGCCCGTATTGAGCACCTTATTCAAAAGTGCCCACTTTTATGATACCCAGATCATTGGCGCCAAGATTAAAAGTCCTGCAGACATTATCGTGGGCACCTTGTTAGAAACAGGTTTTCGTCCATCCAGCGATAGCCTGGGACTGTTGACCGTCTATTCCAAAGACATGGAGCAAATTCTACTCGATCCGCCCGATGTATCCGGATGGCAGGGGAATAGGGCGTGGTTATCGACCAATACGTTGCCTACGCGTTGGTCTTTTGCTGATTATTTGCTTTTCACCGGTCAAAACAATCAGGCCATTGATTTGATTGGCATGGCGAGCCAGTTACCTGATGCAGAAGGCCCTTTGTCGGCCTTTAAATTACCGCTTTCTATTGCAAAACACTTCATTTCGGTGCCTTTGGAAGACCTGGATATCAGCGAATTGGACGATACTTTTAGCGGTGATCTTAATGCCTTCCCTCTTCCTCAGGAAGTATTGGACGGGCCTGCCTATGCGATAAACATCGCAAAGCTGTTTCTAGGTGATGTGCCGTGGTACGAATGGTCGCTGGAGGAGAATGGAGCCAATGGCGTGTTGTTAAACTACGTTCAGTTTTTGATGCAACTACCCGAATTTCAGCTTACTTGATACAAAGCTCTTTGTGGTTAGTGATCGGTCATCGTCAAGAATTGCTGGCCATTTTCTAATAACGAACCACTAAAGACTAAAGACTTCCAATAAATCATGTGCGACACCAAGACTATAGATAAAAAGCTTCGCATGGGAAGCAGCCTTGAACATGGAAAGGCCCATGCTGAAGATCATAGGCGATGGTCGCGACGTGACTTTCTTTCCGGCCTGGGTGCTTTAAGTGCTGGTGCGCTGCTCCTTGGCGGTACACCTGTGCGCACCTTTGGGATGTCTCCGCTTATGGAGCAACTTCATAGAATGGAGACCGATCGGATACTGGTTCTCATCCAACTCAAAGGGGGGAATGATGGCTTGAATACCGTCGTGCCGTTTAATGATGATGTCTATTATAACCTGCGGCCGGCGATTGCTATTCCTAAATCTGAAGCTTCCGCTTTTAGTCTTAGCGGTAACCTGGGGATGAATCCTGCATTGAATCCATTGCAGTCTGTGTATGGAGATGGCAAAATGGCTGTCCTTCAAAACGTAGGGTATCCTGAGCCCACACTATCGCATTTTCGCTCAACAGATATCTGGCAAACCGCTACGGATCACGATGTCATAAAAGGCACTGGTTGGCTGGGACGATATCTTGATGTCATAAATCCAGACTTCATTGAAAACCCGTTAGAGAAGCCCCTGGCTGTTCAGATTGGCAGTGGCTCTGCTCAACTTTTCAACGGTCCGAATGCAAATATGGGCATGCAATTGTTCAGCAATGAGTTTTTGCAGCGGCTGACAGATGGGGAATTGTACGACCAGAATGACGTGCCGGCTACCAAGTACGGCGGTGAGATGTCGTTTGTACGCTCGATTACCAACAATTCATTCCGGTATGC
>JBGCEN010000013.1:0-17853 GCA_045106435.1 Rhodothermales bacterium | reverse complement strand
CCGATTATACAACGGAGCAACGCGTCACAGCAGTACTTAAGATTCAGAACAATTTTAAATGCAATTGCCCTGGATGCCGAGTCAGATGTTACATGGGAGTTACTCAATACTGACCGGACCATTGGTTAAGATAGATTTAGCAGCCATTTTACGAGCACGCGATAGCAACCGATACTAGTTAGCAAAGTGCTAATTGGTCGTTATGTTTTGATAAAAATATTCCACGTGTTTTAATTTGATCAACCGGATTCATAACAAGCTCCTATCCTACTGCTATGGACGTGCTTTGATCATTGTACTGGTTAGTGTTGCATGTGGATTAGACGTGTTGCCAAGGCAGGCCTATGGACAAGATGCGCAAACAGAGCAGGCTGCATACTTAACAAATTGGTTGCTACTGGGGCCGTTTGATGTACAAACGGTACTTGAACAATATCCGCTTTCGGGAGAGTCGCCTAAAGCAGGTATGGAAATGAATGCACCAGATGGTACATCGTTAACCTGGGTGTCTCATTCTTCGCCTTTTGACCTTGTAAATCTGTTAAACATATTCGAACCGAATCAGGCGCTTGCCTATACAGCGATTCAAAGTGAGAAGGCTGGACAGTATGCGATCAGATTTGGCAGTTCTGGCCCGGTGCGTCTCTGGGTAAACGGGCAAGAGGCTTTTTCTGCAGTAAATGCTCGAGAATACCAGAAGGATGAAAACGTATTCCACTTGTCTCTTAAGAAAGGAGAGAACGAACTTCTATTACACATAGACCACTGGCAATCAGATTGGGCTTTTTCTATTTCAAACCCTTTTGGAAACAGGGCTAAAATCGAAGGCATCGTTAGAAATAGATCTGGCACCATGGTATCTGGTGCAGAGATTTTATTGTTTTGCGGAGAGAATATCTTACGCGATGCAAAGAGTAATGAGCGAGGGTATTATGAGATGCTCTTACCCGAGCAAATTCAAAACTGCAATCTGAAAGTTAGTGCAGAGGATGAGGGGGCCTGGTTGTCTTCTCTGATAGATCCAGATGGTGTTGCCTTAAAAAAACATGATTTTTGGCTCTCAAAAGTAAATTATTTAACTGGGCATACCTATCGACCCGACGGTATAACACCCCAGGCCAGCATTCACTTAGAGGCACTGAGCGCAAAGACAGGCAAGTTGGCTGGTACAGCATTATCAGATAACCTCGGGAGATTCAGCTTCTACAATCTACCTGATGATGAACTCTATCTGAGAACGAATACACCAACAGGTTTTTACTACTATGGGCAGCAGTCGTCTCGAGAAGCTGAACCGGCCGTTATAAATGTAAGTGAAAATACATCACTCGATCAGATCGGCTTCAGTCTGCCTGATTATAGAAAAGGGAGATGGACTACCCTGACCCCGCTCGATGGATTGCCCCATTACGAAGTTGAAGAACTGAAAATGTCCAGCAATGGCAAGCTTATTTGTGGCACGAAAGGGGGAGGCATGTGTTTTTTCAATGGACATACTTTTGAAAACCTGGATACCAGAAAAGGCCTGACAGGAAATTTCGTAAATACCATTGAAGAAACGCTTGCAGGTGCGATATGGCTTGGTACCAATGCTGGCCTTACAAAAATCGAAAACAACGTAGTAACCCGTATTGATGAACGTGCCGGCCTGGGGAGCTTGTATATCAATAGTATTTTAGAGGATCGCTTTCAAACGCTCTGGATTGGTACGGAAGACGGACTGTATAGCAAGCCTATAGACGGACCATTCGAGTTTGTAGACTTGAACGAAGGTCTCCCGGCAAAAGATGTCGAAACAATCCTGGAAGATTCCGACGGGAATATGTGGATTGGGACCACCCACGGTCTTGCGGTGAAGAAGGAGAACGATTTTATTGTCTTCCCGGAATTAACAGGGATATTGATCCATGCACTTATCCAGAGTACCGATGGAACTGTGTGGGTAGGTACCGGGCAAGGAGTTTACCGAATTCAGGATGGTGTCTTAAACCAATACGCTACACATCATGGCCTTCCAGATAATTCTGTCCGTGATCTTTGTGAAAGTAGCGATCAATTAATATGGCTTGCGACAGCCGCTGGTGTATCATCGTTTAATGGAAGGCAGTTTACAAACTATACCCGTGATGCTGATATGGCGGGAGAATCAGCATTGGCGTTAAGCTGTGGTTGGGAGGACGGAATGATTTGGGTTGGGACAACCAAGGGGCTTTCCCGACTTGATTACTCCTCGTCACATTACGGTTTGCAAGATGGCCTTGTGAAGCTATTGGACAGTAATGAATTAGCCGGCGTATTCTCCGTAAAGCTCAACAAGGATGGTTCGGTGCTGGCAGGGACTGGTTGGGGCGGACTATATCAGCTACGCGAAACAGAATTATCGCGTATTCTTGGGGGAGATCAGCAGTTATATATTCGAGAAATTATATCAACTGATAGTAATTATCATTGGCTAAGTACGCATGTCGGCATTGTGAAGGTGCCTAGCAGTGGTATTGAAAAGGGCTTCGTTGTTGACGACGTGGCCCAGTATTTCCACAATGAGGATTGGTCACTTGCAATAAGTCAGGATACCGACGGAAATATATGGACGGGCAGAGGTTGGGCCGGCGGTGGGCTGTCAAAATTTGACGCCACAACGGGCAAACAAATCATGCAACTGACGGAAGCTGATGGCTTGATGGATGACGCCGTTTGGGCCCTGGAGAAAGCCGGCGATGGGTCGCTTTGGATTGGATCAGGCAAAGGCGCTTCTAAATACGAAAACGGAGAATTCAAGCACGTATCTGATGTGCCAGGCTTGAAGATATTTGAGGTGTATTCAATCTATGAACAGGCGCCGGATACCGTATGGTTTGCCGGGTCAAATGGTGTTTTTAAGTTAAGTGGGGAAAATTGGACGCACTATTCGGACCAGGGAATTTATGCGTTTGTTGATGGAGAGGAAAAGCTAATATCTGAGTCCATGAAGCTTCCTGATAACGCCGTGTGGGCCCTGCATCAGGATCATGCAGGAGTCATGTGGTTTGGTACGCAGAGCCGGGGAGCGGTCGGCTACGACGGTACGGCTTATACCATAATTGATTCCCGAAACGGCCTGATCGGTAATCATGTCATGTCAATAGATTCCGATTCCACGGGTAAAATAGTTTTTGGGACAAATGATGGGGGGCTTACGATTTATCAAAAAAAGAAGAGGGCTCCTCATATTGCTATTGATAGAATTCGTGTTGAAAACAAGTTTTACCAGGCAAGTGGATTAATCCCAGCCATTTATGAGGGTAAAATGGTGTCTATTCAATATGACGAAATTGACTTCAGGACGCATGTTAGCCACCGGCAATTCTTGGTTGAAATCAGTAATGAATCAGGCGAGATCGTCAGGAAGTCAATCACAAAGCAACGCATATTTGAATGGGTGCCTCAGACCGCAGGCATCTTTCGTGTTGCTGTGTATGCGATAGATCAGGATTTGAATTATTCACAGGCTGCAGAAATTGCACTCGAAGTTGTGATGCCGTTCTACAAAAACCCTCTGGTTGTAATTGCCTCGTTTCTTGCATTGCTTGGGCTCATTGTTCTTTCAGTTTTTTCAACGATCCGTTATCGAAAGCAAGGTGTCGAGTCTCGATTGTTTGAAAAGAAGATGCTGGTCCAGGCTCAGGAAGCGAGAAAGAATGTGGAGGCCAAGAATGCGTTACTGGAAAAAGCCTACAAAGAAGCTGAAGCAGCGAAAAAGGAAGCCGAGGATGCTACAATGGCTAAGAGTCTGTTCTTGTCGAACATGTCTCATGAATTGAGAACGCCAATGAATGGTGTGATAGGTATGACAAGTCTGCTACAGACTACGGCGTTAGACGAAGAGCAGCTAGATTTTGTAGAGACGATTAGCAATAGCAGTGAAGCATTACTTTCGATTATTAATGATATTCTTGACTTCTCTAAAATTGAGGCAAACAAGCTTGACCTTGAGGCCATTCCATTCGACCTGAGGAAGTGTATTGAAAACATTCTCGATCTCCTCATGCCGGCTGCCCAAAACAAAGGGAATCATTTGGCTTATTTTATGCCGGAAGATACGCCGGCGTGGATAATCCAAGACGTCACCCGTGTACGACAAATACTTACAAACCTCCTGAGCAATGCAATCAAATTCACCGATAAAGGGCATATAACGCTGTCTGTTGAGGCAACTACTGTTGAGGTAAATACAGCAGATACATCCACAACTGATGTTGAGACCTTTTATGGCAAGAACAGGGATGACTCTGAAAGCAGAGCTGTTCGATTGTCTTTCCATGTACAGGATACTGGCATAGGCATTCCAGACGATAAAATGGACCGCCTTTTTCAGTCTTTTAGTCAGGTTGATGCCTCGACAACGAGGCGTTTTGGCGGTACGGGACTGGGCTTGTCTATAAGCAAACAACTGAGTGTCCTGCTTGGCGGGGATATGTGGGTAAAAAGCGAAATGGGTAAAGGTTCTACTTTTTCTTTTTCAATGATGGCTGAATTGTCGCCGGATAAAGAAAACGCAGAATCAGTTGCCAATGCATTTTCTGGGCAAAGTATATTACTCTTTGGCTTCAGTGGGTTTGAGGCCAACGTATTGCAGCATCATTTAAAAGACAAAGGGCTGAAGCCACAAGTGGCTGATACTCTGCAGATGATTGAAGGTCATTCTTCCGGAAAGCAATTTTCTGGTCAATATGATCTCATTATTGCATCTCAAAAAGCGAATGAGGCCAGCCAGAATCAAATTGAGAAGTTGCAGAAGTGGTCTACACAAGTCCCCTTTATTCTTGTTACAAATCGAAAACTAACTGCAAGGAAATCTTCATCTCAAGTGGTAAAGAATCTCTATTTCCCACTAAAACCCAGGCAGATTCTGGAAGCCATTCATGCGTTGTTGAAAAAAGGGCTCAATCCACACAGCACTTCAATGCATGGCGCAAACGTTGATACGCGGAAATCTACGAGTTTAGCACTATCTGTTCTCCTCATAGATGATAATCGATTCAGCAGGAAAATAGCAGCCAAATTGCTTGAGAGTTTAGGATTTACCGTTGAACCTGTGTCATCGCAAGAGGAAGGAATGCAGCGAATATCAGAGCGCATGTATGATTTGGTTTTGCTGGATGTATGCAAAGATGCACTTGATATTGATCAACTAAAAGCTGAAGTAGTTGCATTACGCGCGCATAACAAAACACTTCGCATTGTAGCCATGGTAACAAATGTAGCGGTTGATGATCATCAATGGTGCACTGAGGCCGGCATTGATGATTTATTGGATGTACCCCTGCATAAAAATGATCTTTTGCATGTGCTGGACGATTTTGCCTCCAGGAGAAATGTGTTAGAAGGAAATACAGCTGATCTGAATTAATCTGGATTCTTTGCCAGAAGGCGGGAAGCCTACGCCGGGCTTCTAGTGGTTGTTTTATTGGCTATTTTTGTGTTTCATCTCTGCTGGAATCAACTGTGCTGTACAACATATCTTCATTAGAAACACGAAGTGCTCGCATCCATAGCAGCTGCGCTAGATTTGATTGTAGATAGTGTAACGTATTCGTATTATATCTCAAATCATACGGCATTGCTTCAGGCATGCCCTCGTGATTGTTCTCGCGTAGTATGTTGCACCCATTGGCATACCGCACATGATTACTTATACGTCAACGCGGACCGTAAAAGCACCCATTAGCCATGTTTTCGATACCGTTTCGAATATCGAGAATTTTTCCAAGGCGATTCCTCACATCATAAATGTCGAGTTCTTGTCTGATGTAAAAACTGGGGTTGGGGCAAAATTTAGAGAAACCAGGATAATGAATGGGCGAGAGACAAAAACAGACTTGGAAGTGACATCGTATGAAGAAAATCAACACGTACGACTGGTCTCTGATTCGCACGGTACTGTGTGGGATACTGTTTTTACTTTTGTAGAGCAGACGGAAGACATTAAGCTTAAAATGGTCATGGAGGCCAAGTCTTATAAGCTATCAGCCAGAATCATGGGGTATTTCATCAAGGGCATGGTTCAAAAAGCACTTGATGAAGACATGGATGCTGTGCAGTCCTATTGCGAAGCAGCAAGCTGATAGGTAATCCTGGGGTGCATACGGGATTTGCAGCTCGTACTCTGTCAGCGAAATAAATGAAGCACTGACTTTTCAGGGTACGATAAGTACGATGGGTACGATAAGTACGATAAGTTCGAGTTAATTCAAGCAAGACGTATTTCGTACCCATCGTACTTATCGCACCTATGAACCTCACTACTTAGCTTATTATCCTGGCACAGAATTCCAATCCAGTTGAGAACAAGCCTTTACATCCTTTCAAAATGACATGATCCGTCCTTCTGATCAGTAAATTGTCACCCTGTTTTGATGGGTGTCAATGATCGTTTTTGTACCATCGAGCTTGCTGATGACGATGTTACGTCTGAGTCTTTTAAGATCAGTCACGCCATCGAACATAAAGGCAAGATGTTTCTTATGAGGAAGTCCTTCCGGGTGATATTGGCCAACGGACCAGTTCACGATTCCCATATCTTCAGCAACTTCAGCAAGATAGTCTGCAACATCCTGTTTCATAGCGGTGTGAGAATTTAGTGTTGAAATGAAAACAAACGGCTTTCACCGTATTTATAAGTCATTTGCTTTGTAATTAGTTACGGAAGAAGTAGCAAATTTTATGCCTGCACTACTATGTGATGTGTGTGTTTTACCTTTTGCATAAAATAAGTTTTTAGCAGTGTACCACCCTCCTCAAGACTGAATGACCTTGTTATCATGTTTCGCGTAGAAGAATCCGAAGTATACTGCCCATATTGCGCCGAACCGATTACGGTATTGATTGATGGTTCAGTGCCAAATCAGGAATATGTAGAGGACTGTGAGGTTTGTTGCCGGCCCATTCTTATTAGCTATGCTGTTTTGGGAAAAGATGAAATAAGCATTTCTGTGCAGCAGGAAGATGAGTAGTTCTGGTAGTAGCCAGAATGTAAAAGTGGATAGGGTATCTCAAGAGTACTATATTGCACATATCCAGATTTACCCCACCAACATGAAGTACAGAAATTATGCAACGTGCAATCGTGAAGAATATCCACAAGCTTGTGCTATTGGCGATCTTTTTTGTTTCGGGTACAGCCATGGCCCAGGTAGGTGTAGGAACACCAGCACCCGATGATGCAGAAATACTTTTCGACGGGTCCATGGAAATGCTTCACAAGAAATGGAAGTACTGGGATGGCCCCCGGCTTAAGGCTGAAATGCCCATCAAGTGGGAAATTGTTGATGACCCTGTTGACGATGGTACTGCTTTTTCAACCAATGACCCCTCTGCTGCCGGCGGTGTTTATGGTGCGGCAGATATAGTTACAAAAAAAGAGTTCAGAGATTTCCGCTTGCACATAGAATTTGTTGCCATGCAGGAGGGCGGAAATAGTGGGGTATATTTGCAAAACCGCTATGAAATTCAGGTATTGGATGGCGATTCTACATCGCATGGTATGGCGGCTGTGATTAATGAAAAAGCTGCCCCTTACCATCCATACAACGGCGTTGGTCAGTGGAACGCTTATGACATCGTATTTCGTGCGGCCCGGTTTGAAGAAGGGAAGCGCGTTGTAAATGCACTGGTTACCATCTATTTCAACGGAGAAAAAATACACACCAATATCCCCATCAAAAAAGTTTGGGGCGGGAAATTCTCCGGAATTGATGGCGGCAATGACAATGGTTTTGGTATTACGGACAAACCCGGAGGATTGAAGCTACAAGCCGAGGGCCACGATGTACGCTATCGGAATATTTGGATCAAAGAGCTTGATCTGGAAATTGCTGATACGGATTTCTAGTCGCTTGTGCCTCAAAATACTCCCGCCAATTCGATGAAGCTGCACGACTCAGATCGAGTGCTGTGCTCACGCTGCATCCTTTATTGTTGTAAATGAACCCCTGGTATTTATTTCTATGCTGCGATTATTTTTCTGCATTTTGTTGATTAGCCAATATACCTTGAAGGCGTCAGCGCAGAATGAAACAACCCCTTTTAAAGAAGTCAATCTTGCAAATTTGTCCTCATTTGAACAAGCTGCCAACAACTGGAAGATTGTTGGTGCTGCGTATGCAAATCGGGATGAAAAGGGAGCAATTGATACACGGCCCGGTGCTGGTATCCTGATGAATGCGCAAACGGAAGACGATAAGTCGCATCTGTTTTCAACATGGGCGCATGCTGATTTGGAACTGGACCTTGAGGTGATGATGCCGAATGGTTCAAATTCCGGGTTGTACTTCCAAAGCCGGTATGAAATTCAGCTGTTTGATAGCTGGGGGAGACAGGAGCCGGCGCATAGTGATATTGGTGGGATCTACCAGCGGTGGAACGACTCAAATCCTGAAGGAGAAAAAGGATATGAAGGGCACGCCCCTTCAGTTAATGTTGCCAGAGCACCCGGATTATGGCAGCATCTTAATGTTGTTTTCCAGGCGCCGCGATTCGATGGAAGCGGTAATAAGACAAGTCCTGCGAAATTCGTTCGGGTAACCCTGAATGGGCTGGTCATCCATGAAGATGTTGCCTTAACTGGCCCAACAAGAGCTGCAGCCTTTGAAGACAACGAGGTGGCCAGCGCACCACTCATGATTCAGGGAGATCACGGGCCTGTTGCATTTAGAAATATAAAGTATCGTACGTTTGATCCTGCGCCTGTAAAGCTTTCTGATTTGTCTTATAACTATTACCGTGGCGATTTTACAAACCAAATGCCGGCTCTTGAGGATCTGACATTGGTTCGTACTGAGTCAATCGATGAAATTACTTCTACTTTAGCGGATACAAGCAGATTATTCGCGTTGCAATTTGAAGGGAATCTGGAGGTGCCGCGGACCGGCGTTTATACATTTGAGGTGGTTCATTCAGCCAGATTTGATTTTGCCCTTGATGGTGCCATGGTTTTGAATGACCGAGAAAGCAAGGATGTATCCAAGGTCGGTGAATTTCCGCGCAGGGTGGTTCAACAGCGGCTTACGAGGGGAAGTCACGCCTTTGCATTAACCTATGCAAAAGGTCTGTGGCACAGTGTGCCAACAGCGCTTGGCTGGTATGTAAGTGGGCCCGGCTTGTTACGCACGCCGCTAACCGCCTCTGGCTCGGTGCCTAAAGATGCCTTCACTGCTTATCAAATCAAGGTATCTCAAGAACCGAATATCCAGCGTAACTTTGTTGTGCATAACGACGAAAAACGCACCCATGCCATTTCTGCCGGCTTCCCGGGTGGTTTGCATTACGCTTATGACATGGGTAACGGATCGTTGCTGCATTTGTGGAAAGGTGCTTTTATTGACACTTCAACGATGTGGTATCAACGTGGAAATCAGCAAAGTGCTGTGCCCCTCGGGAGCCTGGTAACGAGAGCCGGCAAGCCCACGCTGCAAGTTGGTGAATCAGGCAGTGCAGCGGATTATCGTTTTTTGAGCTACAAACTGGATGACGCCGGCAAACCTTCATTCCACTACACACTTGCCGGCCTGACAGTTCACGACGAAATAAAACCTGATGCAGAAAACAAATACTTCGATCGGATGATCACGGTGAGTGGAGATGCCGGAGATGAAACTGTTTGGTGCGTATTGGCAGAAAGCGACACTATTGAAGAAGTTGCCAAGGGCAGATATGCCATCGATGATCAGAAAATGTATATCGAAGTAGCGGAAAATTTAACGGTCACGATGAAATCTGATGGCGATAAAACACAACTGGTAGTTCCTGTTGATTTGTCAGGCGGAAATGCGCAAATCAGTTACAAACTAGTATGGTGAGATCTGTTGATGTGAGTAGATCATATTGATTGGATACCCTGTTGTTAGCACAAAAATACGTATTGAACATTGAAATATAGTAGCCTGTTTTTAGTCGCCATACTGTTTGTTTCTTCCTGTACACCTCCTAAAGAATATGGAGATTCTTCGGGGTTTGATCCTTCGGAAGAAGGATATTATTACCAGCTTATCACACTGCCCATACCGGAGAATATATCCCTCGAAATCGGTGGGTTGGATGTGATGGACGATGGCCGGCCCATTGTTGCCACACGGCGGGGAGAGGTTTGGATGGTTGACGGCGCATACCAGGCAAACCCGCAGCCCGGATATAGCCGGTTTGCACAAGGCTTGCATGAACCCCTTGGTTTGCTTGTGAAAGACGGCGCTGTTTATACGGCGCAACGTGGAGAGCTCACAAGGATGATAGATGAGGACGGAGACGAAAAAGCCGACCTTTTTGAAACGGTTTATGCGTGGCCGCTCACGGGAAATTATCATGAGTATTCTTATGGTCCTCTGGAGATGCCGAATGGCAATCTGTTTGTCTCTCTGAATCTCGGCTGGTTTGGGTATGGAGACAGTCGGGCAAAGTGGAGAGGCTGGGCACTTGAGATTACACCAGAGGGCGACGTGACGCCCATGGCAGTTGGCTTTAGATCACCGGCCGGCATTGGCATCACAGAGGCCGGCGATATCTTTTATGGTGAGAACCAGGGAGACTGGATTGGATCCGGATGGATAACGCACATTGAAGCAGGCGACTTCCTTGGGCATCCAGGTGGGCTGGTCTGGAGCAATGAACCCGATTCTCCCATCAAGCTAACAGCTGATGAGGTGCCGAATACAGGCGAGCCTATGTTCGCTGCAAAAAAAGAAGTGCCTGAATTGAAATTGCCAACCATTTGGTTTCCTCATACAATTATGGGTATTTCTACTTCTTCCATCATAGAGGACAATACCGGAGGCGATTTTGGACCGTTTGCCGGACAATTGCTCGTTGGAGATCAGGGCCATAGCAAGCTGATGCGTGTGTATCTCGAGAAAGTTAATGGCGCATTCCAGGGAGCGAATTTTCCATTCTATGAAGGGTTTGCATCAGGCATTCTCCGCACGGCATGGGGTAAAGACAATTCTTTGTTTGTCGGACAAACCAGTCGTGGCTGGAGTGCAACCGGGAAAGCTCCATTCGCACTTGAGCGGCTGATCTGGACAGGCGAAATGCCCTTCGAGATGAAAGAGATTCAGGCTAAGTCTGACGGATTTGATATTGTGTTTACATTACCGGTAGATGCAGCGTCAGTCATGGAACCGGATATGTTCAAGCTGACCAGCTTTGCCTACAAATACCATAACACCTACGGAAGCCCTGCGGTGAATGTTGAAGAACTGAATGTCACAAGCGTTTCACTCTCGGAAGATGGATTAACCGCCAGCCTGAAGGTTGACGGATTGAGAGAAGGGTACATTCATGAGATTCGACTGGGTGCATTGAAGTCGCAGACAGAAACACCTTTGCTGCACGATTTTGCTTTTTATACGTTAAATAACATCCCTGAATCTGTCTCCGGAGGTATGGGGCAAAGCACAGGGGGAACAGCCTCTGCATCAGCTACATCTGCAAAGTGGACCAATGAAATGCCGGCTTCGTGGAATGGCGAAGCTGATCATGCTTTTACTGTAGCTACTGTGCCTGGATTGCGCTTCGATGTGGCATCTTTTGAAGTTGATGCCGGGAATACGGTCGCTTTTCGTTTTAATAACAACGATGACATGCTACATAACCTGGTCATCACAACACCAGGAGCTGTTGACGATATTGTGACCGCGGCACAGAATCTTGGAATCAGAGGGCAGGAAATGAATTATGTGCCCGTTTCGGATGATGTCCTGTTTCACTCAGGATTGCTTGAGCCCGAGACGGAAGAAACGATGTATTTTGTGGCTCCTTCGGAAGCCGGCGACTACCCTTTTGTCTGCACTTTCCCCGGACACGGTATGACGATGCGCGGTATTTTGAAGGTTAGATGAGTTCTCGAGGCTGGGGGATGTTACTGCGATAAATACCAATCTATTGACGGATACGTGCTTTAAAGGCACAGAAAAGACTATTCCAACATCATCATGAGCGAAGTCGAGTGATCCATGCAAGGTTTAAAACAGTCGAGGTGGTCCAATGAATTCTATGCATCCCTCACTTCGTTCAGGATGACAAAAAGAATGTATTGGGCCTACTGCTAGACAGTTTTATTGTACTTCAATCCGTTATTTGATTAACCTGGAAGCTACCAACCGATCCTGTTGCTTTGGGGTCTTGGCGCTGGGCCGTCATCAGGTGCTGCACGTGACTCGAGGACTTCTGCCTGTACGCTGCTGCACATCCAGCCTCTGGATCCATTGATAAGGTTGTAAACCAGGCTTACGTCGGCATTTCCAACCTGAGTATCAAAACCACCTCTGCGTGTTGGGACTTGCTTGGTGACCGTTGCTGTGCCATTGGTGATCAATCGCGCTGAATTTGATGATACAACATCAACACGCGCAAAAGCAATGTCATCTCTGCTCAGTATGCTGATTGCTGTTACGCTTTCCACCGCAGCGGGGGCTGCGTTGATGTTTGCACCAGGTGCGTTTGTTGGAGGACTTGCCGGCACATCATTACCAAATAACTGGGATGATTTGTCCAGTGCACTGTTCCAGTCAGATCTGTCTGATTGGGCATTGGCAGTGCCAACAGATCCGCCAGCGGGACTATCTTGAAATGATGCCGAAGCGAGGGCAGGAGAGCCTAGCTGAACTTTGCATTGGTCAAGATCAAATTGATTCATTGCCAAAATCTCCTCCCGTGCGCCGTCTGTATTTGCAGCGGTTGAGCGAAGCCGGATGGGGCTTTCGCCTTCACAGCCGGCGAGTAAAAAAGAGAAGGCCAAGGCGAGGTATATAAACGAGTTTTTCATGTCGACAATATCTCCATTTCAACAATGTAGATAGCAGATGATGTTCGGTTAAACAGCACAATAGTTTACTGTTTGACAGATAAGCAGCAAAGACGTCTGACGTAGTAGTACTTCAGTTCAGAAATGATGTCTTGAAGGGGTGCTTGAAAATGCTAGCAATCAATGTTTTTTGATGGGCGCTAAGTGTCTGTTAAAGAAATAGTTAGGATGGATAAATCCATGGGGTCCTATATTGACGCTTCAAAAGCTTATTTGCTTCAGGATCACCAATAATAATTTCTTTTTCTCCATCCCAGTTCACGCTACGGCCCAAATTCATAGACAAAACCCCCAGTAAGCTCATGTTCGTTGAGCGATGGCCTATTTCAATATCGCAGACAGGCATCGAGTCATTTTCAATTGAATGGATCAAGTCATCCCAAAGCCCTTTTATGTTCTGACCGTCCGGCTGATTTAAGGCCGGCTCCTGGTGAATGGTCTGCTTTTTGGCATCACGGGGATAGAAGGTCCATCCATCTCGCCAGCCCATGTGAAAGGTGCCTTCCGTGCCGTAGAAGTATGACCCTACATTTGCTTTTTCTGCATGATTGTGCGCATAATACCGATGCTCCCAGGTTGCCACAAACGATTCAAACTGAAACGTAGCTACCTGGGTATCTGGCGCGTCTGTTGAGTCTTCTTTGATAAACCGATCTCCCGTAGAATAGACGTGTTTGGGGGATTTCTCATCCGTCCACCACAATACCTGATCAAGCCAGTGAATCCCCCAGTCGCCTATTTGACCATTGGCATAATCCATAAACTGGCGAAAGCCTTTTGGGTGCAATCGCGCATTGTACGGCCTTAGGGGGGCCGGCCCACACCACATATCCCAATCCAGGCCCTTTGGAGGAGCTGAGTCCGGTGTTTTTTCTCCTGGACCTCCGCCATAATGCACAAAAGAGCGGACCATGCCGATCTTGCCGGCCTTGCCTGATTTCAAGAACTCCATCCCCGAAATATTATGCGGCGATACGCGGCGGTGGGTGCCGACTTGCACTTTTTTGCCATGCGTTCTTGCAGCATTGACCATGGCCCGACCTTCCATAATGGTATGGCCGATTGGCTTTTCCACATAAACATGCGCGCCGGCTTCGATGGCTGCGATGGTAATCAGTGGATGCCAGTGATCAGGGGTAGCAACAATGACAATTTCGGGTTTAGTATCTGCCAGCAGATCTCTGAAGTCGCCAAATAGTTTTGGTTTGTCAGAGGTCAAAGCTGACACCTCTTCCAGTGCACCATTTAACTGAGACTGGTCAACATCACACAAAGCCGCAACTTGCACTGTCTCAGAAGCGATAGCTGTTTTCAAGATATTCATGCCCCACCAGCCAGAGCCTATGAGCGCCGTGCGATACTTCTTTTGTGTCCTGGCAGACAGATTTATCGGGAGGGCGGTGAGTGAAATGCCGGCTGCTGTAGTGCGTATGAAGTGTCGACGGTCCATCTGAGTAGGGCTTGTTTGTTCGGGGAGGGCTGGTTACGTACTCTGGTTGCGTGCGCTGGCCTTGTACCATGTTCGCATACAAGGCCTTGTTTTATGTCTCAAGTCTGTGCGTCAATGAGCGATACCATAAGAATATCCCACCTTTTTGGGGTAAAGACAAACGTGATGGTGTCGGCCTTGATGGGAGAGAGGGCTATACGTTGTTAAGAGAAGGCTAAAGTTAGCATTTTAGACTGAGTAAAGTGTATTTTATATCAGTTTTTTCAGGGCTTCGATTATCAAGCAACGACGATTAATTGCTTGTGAGCAACAGCTGGAATCCTGCTTACCCACGTCTTAGCATTCCGGTAAACAGACCGGATTGGCATTTCCTTTTTATAGATTATGGACGCTACTACTACTTCTACATTAACACATCTTGATGCTTTTATTACCCGGATGACAGAAGAGGGAATGCCGGATTTGGCTATTCGATCTTTTGTGCATTACTACCAGCAGTTGGTGCAAGGGGAAACAGGGATGATTGGGGAGCGGAGCATTTCACCGGTTGAAATCATCCCGGATTACGAAAAACTGGGAGACTTCTATGTGGCGTATGGGAAAAAGGAATTGGCGCATACCACCTTGTTGAAACTGAATGGCGGCCTCGGTACAGGCATGGGGTTGCAACGGGCAAAGTCGCTATTGAAGGTTCGAGACGAACTGAGTTTTTTGGATATAATTGCCAAGCAGGCCATTCACTGGAATGTCTCTCTTGTGTTGATGAATAGCTTCTCAACGATTGAAGATTCCAGAAAGAAAATAGCGGAATACACAGCACTTCGGAATGACGTTCCGTTGGACTTTTTGCAGCACAAAATACCCAAGATAGATCAGCAGACATTAGAACCAGCTGTGTGGCCGGCTTCAAAAGCGCTCGAGTGGTGTCCGCCGGGCCATGGCGATATTTATACGGCCCTGGTAACTACAGGCATGCTGGAAAATTTGCTTTCTGCTGGGATTAAATATGTCTTCGTATCAAACGGTGACAACCTCGGTGCTGTGATTGACCCGCTAATCCTGGGCTATTTTGCACGGCATAATCTCCCGTTTTTGATGGAGGTTGCGGACCGGACAGAGTCTGACAAAAAAGGAGGGCATCTGGCATTTGATGCACGGGGCGGATTTTTATTGCGCGAGTCTGCGCAGTGTCCTGCTGAGGACATGGATTCTTTTCAGGACATCAACCGGCACAAGTTTTTTAACACAAACAACCTCTGGGTTAACCTGGAAGCCCTTGCGTCCTTGTTGGAGAAAACCGACGGGATCCTCGGGCTCCCGATGATCAGGAATTCAAAAACTGTGAATCCACGCCTGTCTGACTCGGCGCCTGTTTTTCAGCTTGAAACGGCCATGGGGGCAGCGATAGAAGTTTTTGAAGGCGCCGGCGCAATCAGGGTGCCTCGTAGCCGTTTTTCTCCTGTTAAAACAACAAATGAGTTGCTGGCAGTGCAGTCTGATGTCTATGCCATGACGGAGGAATTTACATTGGCATTGATTCCTGAGCGCAACAGCCAGCCGTGCACGATTGATTTGGATCGGGCCATTTACAAAACTGTAGATGCGCTGGAAGAACGTTTTCCCTATGGCCCGCCTTCGCTGAAAGCATGTAATAAACTAAAAGTCACAGGAGATGTGCGGTTTGGAAAAGGGATTGTCTGTGAGGGAGACGTGGTGGTTGAAAACCTGACCGGCGTTATGCAAACAATACCTGATGGTACACTGCTCAATGGGAAAATTTCTTTGTAAGAGACAGGGGCAGCCCAGAAGATAAATAGCCGCAGGTTTTACGTTTTAATGCAAATCTGGAGCAGAATCGGCTTTGTATTCTGTAGCCCAGACAACATTCGACGTCATGCTCAGCCATGCGCTCAACTTGATTGAGTATTGACTGAGGATCCATGAGAGTTAATTGAGCAAAAGGCTCATTGTATCGAATCAGAAAACTGTATTATAGCCCCCAGCGTCACTCATCCAGCAAATTAATATTCCCCTTGTTTAGCCGATAAAGCAATAGACCATCATGCAGCAATGCTGCATACTCACCTGCTTATTCAAGGCTTGCAAAAACTCTATGCGAATATTAGTAGCCGATGATGATCGGCTTGTTCGGACGTTGCTCAACAGGGTATTAAAAGACTGGGGGCACAGTGTTCAACTAGCAGAAGACGGTCTTGAGGCCTGGGAATATATCCAGGACCATCGGGTAGATTGCGTGATTAGCGACTGGTTGATGCCCAATATGAATGGGGTTGAACTCTGTCGGAAAATTCGCGACCTCGATAGCCGAGCTTATGTGTACACCATATTGCTTACGTCGAAGACAGAAAACTCCGACCTCGTCACCGCATTTGAAGCCGGCGCAGACGACTTTGTAAGCAAGCCGATGGACTTTGATGTGCTCAAGGCACGAATTCGGGCAGGGGAGCGCATTGTGCATCTTGAGCAAGATCTTGCGGCACGCAATACGAAGCTCAAAGAAACGAACAGAAAGCTTGAAGAAGCGCGGTTGGAAATCCAGCGTGACCTTGAAGCCGGCGCTGCATTGCAGCGAAGCTTGCTTCCGCCGCAAAGTATGGTTCTTGGCAATTATCGCATTGAATGGATGTATCATCCGCATTCTGTCGTATCAGGCGATATCTTTAATGTGACTCAGATGGACGATGATCACATCATCTTCTATTTGCTGGATGTATCTGGTCACGGGATCCCTTCTGCACTTCTCACGGTGACCGTCAGTAAAATGTTGGCCTCTTCGTCGTACGAGGTCAATCCAGTCGTTAATTCCAAAACAAAGGAAGTGCTTTCAACTGGAGATGTGCTGCGTGAACTGAACGACCGTTTCCAACTTGATGAAGAGACTTCTCAATATTTTACCATCGTGTATGGCGTACTGAATGTGCACACCGGGGCGTTTCAAGTCGCGCAGGCAGGCCACCCGCCTCCGATTGTACTCGATCCCAATGGCGCCGGCCAATTGATAGGTGAAGGCGGATTCCCCATTGGATGGATGCCGGAGATTGACTTTGACACCGTCTCCATGAATCTGAACGCAGGAGGACGCTTGATTCTCTATACAGATGGCGTCTCGGAATGCACAAACAATGATGGGGAAATGTATTCAGGGGAACGCTTGCTGGAATATTCCCAGCGCACCCATGGCATGTCGCTCAAAGACTCTCTTGGGGGGATTATAGACGAATTGCACGATTGGGCAAATGATCGCCCATTTAACGACGACTTGTCTCTTTTGGCTATAGAGCGGATTGCGTAGGGCGTGTCACAGATGCGCTGGCGCTTTTCTGTGACTGGTTCCGGGTTCATGGTTCAATGTTCAGAGTTTTCAACGTTTCTCGTTGTCTTGGCCACTCAGTCCCTCTCAATCCATGCTTCTAAGAACCTGTCTACGATCTATTTCCGAGGTGCATTGTGCGCCCTTTTTGCCCATATCTGCGTTCCTTTTTGCGCCCGATGCGCTGCATCGAACACAAAAAGCGCCTTGATTTGAACAAAAATTGCTGCAAATGCAATC
>JBGCEN010000012.1:0-5974 GCA_045106435.1 Rhodothermales bacterium | reverse complement strand
CCTTTTTCTTCGTATTCAGAGACATTTTTTAAGGCCTGATCTAACTTGTCTTTGGTATTGAAAATGATTTGAAAATGCCTCATCCCAGCACTTTCACGAGGAGCCAACGGCTTGTTCAGGCCATGCCACGAATTCAATGCTATATTGTGCTTGTAAGCACCTCCTGCGCCGAGGTCGGCATACATAAACTGTGGCAAATTATTGAAAGGAATAAAGCCTAGTTTTTTATAGAAAGCATGTGAGTTTTGAACGTTGTTGGCATATAGATGGATGTGGCCAAAATACGTGTCATTGGAGATGATTTTATTGATGTCTGTATCAACCAAGTTTTTTAACACTTCATTTACATCAAGGTAGTCAGAAGCACTTCGGATGTTACCCGCTGAATCCTCCATTCTGAGACCTCCATTGGTAATTACCCTGCTAAATCTTTCAGGGGTTTCTAACGTAAATTCTATGTTAATACCATCTGGGTCATCCAGGTAAACTGACTTTGACATGGTGTGATCAACAGGTGAATGGGGGTACTTGTTGACTTGCAATCGATGCAACATGCTGGCGAACGCTTCTTTGTTTGGTGCATGAATTGCAACATGGTAGAGTCCGCTGTAGCCCTTGATGAAACCGGTTTTCGCTGTTTGATGAACAACTACCAGTGTTTTGTTTTCTGTGCCAAATTCCGCTTTGTTTTCCGAAGTTTCCCTCAGCTTCATGCCGGCGATTTTTGTCCAGAAAAGAGTAGATTTGTCAAGGTTTGTAATGTTCAAATGAATCGCCCCGAAGGAGGCAAATTTACTTGAGTGACCGTTTTCTTGGTTCATATTAGAAATAGCATTTTTGAATAAGAAAAATGTGGTTTTATTAAAATTGAAGTACCAGAAATTGCGTGAATAGCTTAGTCGACCAGATTTGACTTAATCACACCATTCCCTGATTTCACGATACGCGTATTGATCGAGCGCTGTACCAACGCGTCCAGAATCAGTGTGCCGGCTACTTCGATCTCTGCGCCCCCAAGCATCTGAACAGTACTAGTTCTGCTGAGCGTGAGTGTGGCGCCATCTGCGATCTTGATTTTGCTTTGTCGATCTAAAAAGATGTCGCCGGCTACAGTTACGTCATCATGTATTGTGAGTACGCTTGCATTGGTTACTGAGATCTTGTCATCAAATACATAATCTTTCAGCCCACTTCCCATCCATGAATCTTCCCTGATGATCGGGTTCTCACGAAAATCTGCATGGAAATCGAATTGCATGGCTGTTGTGTCGCTTTCATTGTAGTGAATGTTATCAATCGCGATCCATCGATGTGTATGATTTCTGGGGTACATGTTAAAGCCATTGCTATTCGGTCGTGTCCACGGGGTAAGTTGTGTAGAAGTCGTAGGACCAAACAAGTCACCTTCATATGCTTCGTTGTCAATGACAAGCTGAAGGTCATTATCTGCTGGAATAACATCAGCCTTGTACTGCTCTGCGAAAACTGCGAGCAGTCCTGTTGTACGGAGTAGGCCCATATCAAACTGGTTGTTCGTGCCGCCTTTTCTTAGTTGATCGAAATAGCCGGCGCGCTGTAAATTAGACAGGTACAGTCGTGCTCCCATGGGCTCTTCATCTAACGGAATCTTGTAGCATGCTGACGTCGTGTATAAATCACCAAGCGTTAGATTGTGCTTCGTTTCGGTAAGTTCAGTGCAGTTGATCCAGCCAAGCAGGTCTCGTTCATAGGCAGAAATCGTTTGCGATCCCTGGCAGTCTTTAGCACCACCTGAGCCGGCCATCAACATGTAGCTGATACAGTCTTTGCCCCGCCCACGATTATGGCTTGCGGGCACATCATTGCGTTGATAAGAGGGTATGTGTATAAAATGTGGCTCCCATAAATCGTGGCCGATCTCATGCGCCATCAACCGAACGTGGTACACAAGCGGAATAATGTTGCCCGGTGTGCGATGGATGATGTAAGAGCCGGAAAAATTCCAGTCTATCTTTAGCCCATCGTATGGAGGCAACGACTGAGGGCCTCCGCCGGCCAGACTGCCGCTACACCGTGCATCCAGACAAGAAGCGCCGGTCCAGACAAACCGCTTGGCGTCTCTTTGGGAATCACCTCTCAGGACAACAAATATATAGTCGACGTACCCGTCTTGGTTTTTATCAAATTCGGTGAAATCAAACCCATACTGATCAATCTTGTCCAGCAGTTCTTTTGTTAGCGCACCATAGCCGCCCTGGCTTCTGTGATATCGCGATTCTGGATGATTTGAGACGAGTACAGAATCATAGACCTCGCCATACAACACAAAATTACCTAGCGATTGTTTATAGAAATAGTCGGTGAGCGAACTGTCTGCAAAAGGAGGGTTGAGAGACGTTGATAGCAGGTGGGGGGCAAAATCTGGCAATTGGTTGGGTGAAGCAAAGAGGGGCCATTGCCTGTAATTCAGGTTAGGGTCTCCTTTGAATTGGTCATCTTTGAACTTCGCAAAAATAACTAGCGCGCGTAAAGTGTCCGGTAGAATTGCGGATGATACTGCTTGTTGCGTGATGGCAGGAGTGGATGCAGTAAAAAAGTGTGTCCCAAATTGGGAGAATGCGCCGGCATCAAAAAACAGGGTGTCGGTTTTTTTGTTTGAAACACGCTTTACTTTGTGTGGCGCGGCTTCATATATACCTCCTACGGATTCGTGCGCCCTATTGACCGTTATTGCATGAGTCGAAATGATTGAAAACAGACTGCAAATAACGATTAATACAGTAATCCTCAAAGTATTTTCAATTGTTGGCACGGAATTCCCATTAAAAGGCGATAAATAGTTCTGTATTATACAATACTAGTTAGCCCAGGTTGTTTGCTACCCACGAATAAGTATGATTTAGTTGTGAGATATAAATTTCTTACAACTGATAACTGTAGACTGATAACTATAGCAAAGTATAATTACGACTCTTGATTCTAAATATTGTTTTAACGGTACAGGGTATTGGTGGACGGATTAATAGATGATGCACGCGCGATCTTTCTTGCCGCAGTACAGGGCGTGCAAGCCGACGTATTATTAGACAATGTCGACTGGTCGGAACTGGTTGACAAGCCATTTGATGCGTACAACCGCGTTGTCGTTGCCGGCATGGGCAAAGCAGCCATGGCTATGGCCTGGGTTGTTGAGCATAAGTTGGGCGATCATATCACTGAAGGTTGCGTGGTGGTTCCGAAGGGCTACAGCGAAACCCTGCCGTTTCCTTTTAAACAGCCACAGAAAATTATCGTCCTGGAAGCGGGGCATCCGATACCCGATGAAACCAGTGAAGAAGCTGCACAGGTTCTATTTGAACTGGCTGAACAGTGTACAGCAGATGACCTTTTTCTGGTGCTCATCTCAGGAGGCGGCTCTGCATTAACAACCAGCTTTGCACCAGGCATCTCGATGGCAGATGGACAAAAAGTTGTTCAATTGCTGATGCGATGCGGCGCTGATATTCGCGAACTCAACACAGTCAGGAAGCACGTTTCACTTTTGGGTGGTGGTCGTCTTGCGCAAAAAGCAGCGCCGGCAGAAATTGTATCGTTGGTAATTTCTGATGTGGTTGGTGATGATTTGAGCGTTATTGCAAGTGGCCCTACCGTAGGAGACCCAACCACCTTTGATGATGCCATTCGGGTGTTGAGATCTTATGATCTGTGGGATGAAGTCCCTGTTTCAGTCAGAGAATATTTGTTGCGAGGTAAGGCGGATCCAACACTCGATACCCCAAAGCCAGACAGTCCAGTATTCAGCCAGGTAAAAACCAGGCTGATTGGTACAAACAAACATGCACTTGATGCTGCTTGCAGAGAAGCTGCCAAAAGGCAATATGAGGTGAAAGTGCATAAATCGTGGGTAGAAGGAGAAGCGCGTGTTGCAGGAGAGCAATTGGCTGAGGCGTTGTTGTCAACCACGGAGCAACGACCCGTGTGTCATTTGTGGGGCGGAGAAACGACGGTTACGGTGAAAGGGAAGGGCGTAGGAGGCCGGAATCAAGAGCTCGCTTTGGGCAGCGCGTTTGCATTGGAAGGCGATTCCAGGAAGGTGCTTTTGCTGAGCGGAGGGACAGACGGTATTGATGGTCCAACGGATGCCGCCGGCGCCTATGCAACACCTGGCACATTATCTCGTGCAAGACAGCGCAAACGCGATCCTCAGGCTTATCTGGATGCAAATGATGCCTATACTTTTTTTCTGGAAATGAACACGTTGCTGAAACCTGGACCTACACATACCAATGTAATGGACATTGTCGTAGGCCTCGTAATGGAGCCCGGTAAATAACGAGGGCAACCAGCTTTGTCAAGCAGACAACGCTGGGAATATCGAACAAGGAATTTCCAATTATGAAGGGTTTATACTTTGCTTCGATATTTCTTTTAGGAAAACGTTGAAATAAGGGTTTGGGTTATGAACAGGATTGTACTGGGTGTTATTTTATCGTTTCTGGGTTCTTCACTTCTGACAGGTTGTGCGGGTTCTGCTGAACCCATTGCGGTTGAGAAGCCTTTGGTGACTGCGGAGGAACGGGCCTATTCGTTTGACCACATTGAAGGGTTAGAGAATAACCTCGCCGGCGAAGGATTGCAGCTTGCTCAAATGGTGGGCGGATTAAACGCGCTGCAAAAAGAAGTAAACAAGCGGATTGCTAAAACTGATTGTCCTGTAAGGGGAAAGGTCACCGTTGTTTATGTTGTAGATGAAAAGGGCGTTGTCGTAGATACAGCAACTGCAGCAGGCATCCACGAGCTGTGTGACGCCATTGCGGAAGCAGCTGTACAAGAGATGGTTTTCTCGCCGGCGCGCAAAAACGGCACCCCGGTGAAGATCAGGATGGGATCCCCGGTGACGTTTAATTGAAAGTTAAAAGCTAAAAGTAAAAAGAGGCTGAGGGTTGGAGTTTGATCACTGGGTTCGAAGGAATAACTTCCCTAAACCCTAAACCCTAAACCCTAAACCCTAAACCCTAAACCCTAAACCCTAAACCCTAAACCCTAAACCCTAAACCCTAAACCCTAAACCCTAAACCCTAAACCCGCCCCTTCGCCAGGTTATAGCCAGTTAGATACGTATAGCTTTCTTCAACGGCTGTCATCATATCGGTTGCGCAGTTATCCAATTCTACGATCATCCATTCTGTGCTGCCATCTGCTGCTTTAACCACATTGTGGAAATCTTGAGACCCTTTGCCCACAGCAACCATGGGTTCTGGATTATCCTGATCAAGGGCTTCCGTCCATTTTGCAGGACCATCTTTGATGTGGAGGAGTGGCGCGCGATCGCCGAATAATCTGACAATATCCGCTGGATTGTGGCCGGCTACTTTGATCCAGTAGGTATCCAGTTCAAAAAAGACCTCGGGGTCTAGCGCAGCTGATAGGGTTTTGTATGCAGAATGGCCATCTTCCCGCTCTTCAAACTCCCACCAATGGTTGTGTATGCCGAATTGCAGTCCGTTGGATTTTGCAAAAGCCAGGCATTCGTTGTATACATCAGCAAGCTCCTTGGTACCGTCAATCGTTTGATATCGGGGATCTTCCGGCCAGCCGTGCCACACCATGCGGGGGCAGGCGTAGGCTTCAGCCATTTCAAGCATTTTTGCCTTATTCTCGTCGTTGACAGGAAGCTCACAATGAATCGAACAAACACCCAGATTGGCTGCTTTGAGCATTTGCCCGGCTTGTGAAATGTTGATGTCTTCCGGGAAAAAAGCAGTCTCAACGGCAGGAAATCCTATCTCAGCAATTCTGTGCAACGTGCCGGCTGCATCTTTTTCAATCTCTTCACGCACGGTCCAAAGTTGGAGTGCAATATCTGCGGGTTCAGTGGCGGCAGGCATAGCGTTTTCTGATTTTAATGTGTTATCGGATTTTGAAGTGCAAGAGGATATCGCCATCGCCCCAAGCGCGCCACTGGCAGCAAGCGATACAAATGATCTACGGCTAA
>JBGCEN010000011.1:0-5353 GCA_045106435.1 Rhodothermales bacterium | reverse complement strand
TATCTTCTTTTATTGCTTGATGGTGTGAATCATACATCCTTATTCAACTACAAAGACCCTTCATTATGCATACAAAACGATTTCCTGGAGAATCTGAGGCGTATCGGCATGCTCGAAACGAATTACTTGAAGAAGAATTGTTGCTGCGCAAGCAAATAGAAGCAGTGGCACGCAAACGCCGGAGCCTGCCGCAAGGTGGTGCCTTGAAAGAAAACTACATTTTTGAACGACTGAATGAGGAGGGAGAGGTCGTGCAAGTTGAGTTTGCTGATTTGTTTTCAGCGGGAAAAGATACCTTGGTGCTTTACAACTTTATGTTTGCGCCGGAGGCAAAGTCAGCATGTCCATCTTGTACATCGATAATGGATAGCCTGGATGGGAGTGTGCATCACCTGTCGCAACAGATCAATTTTGTCGCATGTGCCCGTGCACCTATTGGAAAATTTGTAGATTGGAGCAAAGCAAGGGGCTGGCGCCGGCTGAAAATGATTTCGTCTTTGAATAATACATTTAATGCCGATTATCATGCTGAAGTAGATGTGAAGCGGCAGCTACCTGTCGTACACGTGTTTAAAAGAGAGCCGGAAGGAATCTTCCATTTCTATAGCAGTGAATTGTTTTTTATGCCTTTTGAGCCGGGGCAAGGCCCACGTCATGTGGATTCGTTCTGGCCAATTTGGAATGTGCTCGATTTGACGCCAGAGGGGAGAGGGGAAGATTGGAATCCTATGAATAGTTATGATTGATCAAAGCGGTGTACTTTATAGCGTCAGAGAGACACGTTGTCTATAACTCGTTCCAGATTTAAAGTTTTTGAACGGGATGTTGTCCACATCAGGCTCTTAAGGAATCAGTAAGCTAATTATTCAATTGTCCTGGCATTTCCAGGAGAACACTAACTGGCAAAAATTTGCAAAGGGATCGTAAAGCGGAGCACATCAAATTGTCACTAGATCCGCGCGTGCAATCGGATCATCATTTTTTTGATGACTACGTATTTGAGCACGTCGCACTACCCGAAATCAATTTTGATGAAATTGACATAACAAGCTCATTTCTGGGAAAGACGCTTTCCTCTCCGCTATTGATTTCATGTATGACGGGCGGGACAACTTCTGCACGCTCGATTAATGAAAACCTGGCACTGGCAGCAGAAGAGAAAGGCGTTGTTTTGGGGGTTGGGTCTCAGCGAAAAGCATTGGAAGATGCACAGCAGGCGCACACTTTTCAAATAAGAGCATTGGCACCTACCATACCCATTCTTGCAAACCTGGGTGCTGTACAGCTGAATTATGGCTTTGGCTTGGAGGCGTGTGAGCAGGCGGTTGCGATGGTTGAGGCAGATGCGCTGGTTTTTCATTTGAACCCACTACAGGAAGCCATTCAGCCAGAAGGTCAATGTAATTTTGCAGACTTGTTGCCCAAGATGGGGGAGATTGCCGGCGCGTTATCTGTACCTGTCATCGTAAAAGAGATCGGCAGCGGTATTTCAGGAGACCTGGCAGCTCGAATACAGGCGCAGGGCATTTCAATTATCGACACAGCCGGCACCGGCGGCACCAGTTGGGCCCGTATTGAAGCAGCTCGTGCAAATGATACAAGTCTCGGTGAACTGTTTGCGCACTGGGGTATTCCGACCCCTCAGTCTATTATTGAAGTCAGTAAGATCGAAGGACTCACCATTATAGGTAGTGGCGGTATTCGGTCTGGATTGGATGCTGCCAAAGCCATTGCTTTAGGCGCTGATCTGGTTGGGATGGCCGCACCTTTTCTGGCGCCGGCCATGGAGTCGGCAGATGCCGTTAGGGCTGCCATTGACGCGATAAACAAAGCCCTTAAAATTGCCATGTTCTGTGTTGGCGCACGGACGCTTGCCGAGTTACAGCAAACGCCCGTGTACTCCAATTCAAATCGCGGTTTGTAGGCAGGCAATCAAGTTAGGCATTTACGTCTTGACTAGATATAGATGCAATATATAGATGCAATGAATGGAACAGGGGAAAATAAAAATACTTTTCTTCCCATCTTCCCATCAATATATAGACGGTCCGGTTTACCGCATGTTAAATATATTCACCCTTTCGTCAGGCTCAATAGCATTAACAGTACAGGTGATTTCGGCCGGGAAGCAAGTGATAACCTGTACTACATACTGTAAAATAAGAGACGCATCGTAGGCTGTCACTTCGCCATTTCCAGACACATCACCAATACTCAATACGCTGGCGTCGAGCGGGATTTGTCCGATTGCATGACTCAATACCTGAGAAGCATCCAGCGCAGAAATGGTGCCGTTGAGAGAGACATCCCCGAGTGGTGTGCCTGTCCCTCCATCGCCGCCGTCACCACCACCGCCTCCAGTGTCTGTACCGCCGTGGAAAAAGGCGGTTGCTGGTATGGGTTGCTTGGAAATATTAGGTCCGGCCCAACTGGCTGTTAACGACTGATCGCCTGTTCTTTCAAAATAGGTGACCGTGAATGCGTGTTTGCCGGTCTTCAGACCTATGATGCCGCTTCTTTCTTGTACAGATTGGATACTGTCGTTGTCAACAATCAGTACATCACCAATAAACAACTGGCTGCCATCGTCAGAAGCCGTATAAAAAGTATAGGTCCCGTCTGCTGGAATATCAACGTAGCCCGTGTATCTAAATGAAAAGGCATCAGGCTGCTGGTTCAGCGAAATATCTACAACGGGTGTTGTGCCGGTTGATACGGGTGTCAGGGTGTCAAAATCAGGCAGGAAATCGTGACTGCCTTCGTAGTATTCGTAGGCCAGTTGAGACACTGCTCCGACCGGGTTTTCTGGCTCACGTAATGCTGAGGAACGGTATGTGGCAGCTACATTTGCATCAAACCCGGGAATACTAAAAGTTGTCTGACTTGAGAAGGCATTGCCCAGGTACTGCGTGCTACCCACCCACTGGTCAAATACCTCATCTTCGCCCGGTGCATTGGCACTTATGTTTACAATCGTTCCTGACGGGTAAATACCCCCACCCGTGCCATTTTCTACGGTAAATGTGTAAACACCTCCACCGCCTCCACCGTCGCCACCGCCGCCATCACCGCCGCCACCATCACCACCTCCGTCACCGCCGCCGCCATCACCATCTTCACGGGCCGATTCTGGCGAATTTGGGTTTTCCGGGTCGGGAGTGCCCGACTTGTAAATGTGAATGCGGTCTATACGAAGATTATACGATCGTCCTGAAAGGTACAGTGTGTTTTCTCCGGCTGGAATATTATAGAGCGGAGGATTGAATACACCTCCCATGGGTTCAAGCGTGGTGTGGAAAGTAAATCCATCGCCGATATATGTACTGGGATGTACAGCTTTTACAAAAGTACCACTGTCATTCATCTTCATCCAGGCATCGTTCCATTGATCGCCGGCGGGTGCACCCAAGTGAGACATGCGGAGCTTTACATAATAATTACCCGGCGAATTTACTTTGAAAGGGATCGCAATGGTACCATTGCCGGGTGTGCCAAAGAAATCCGGGCCGTTCCAGCGCATGTAGCCCGAACCGGTAAAGCCGGCATCAGAACTTTCAATCACCCAGTCACCGGATATATCAATAGATTCTGCTTCAATGACAACAAGACCGTTGTTTTCCAGAAATGCGCCTCCTTGTGCAAACGCGGTTAAAGGCAAAAGCGCAGTCAAAGGAAAAAGCATGGCTGCAAGGCACAAGAAAAATGCTTGTCTAGAAATGAGCCTCAGCTTGAGTTCATTATGATCCTTGGCTATGGACAGAGGTGAAGAGGGTATAGACTGGTAGCAGTAGCGATCCGTCAGGGAGGGTGTCATTGATGTGTTGAGGGCTTACTTAAGGGGTTATTTAATCTTTATCCGGTGATATAGCGCATTATTTCAATTTGAAGAGGGTATAAATGGCGCTTACTCAAAGAGGGGCTATTGAGACAAGTGAGCCGGCTATATCACACAAAAACCATGATTCTGATAATTAATTAATCAATTACTCAGCTGTTTTGAGTCGATAATCAAGGATAGTGCCAGCAGCTTTGGCCCACGAAAATATGCGCCAAAAGCGCATAGGCTGGTGCGCCTTGCCGGCGCTTATCGGATGTGCAGACTATGCGTAAGCGCAGATATCATGTAGTCTTTTAGCCCAACCACAAAAACTGAAACCGTAATCTGAAAACTGATATTTAAAAACTGTTTCCTCAAAACAAGCCCTGTCGGAAACAGCCTGTAGCAGGTGCAGTTACAAGCGGACCCTGAATTCCCAGCGGTAGATAGCAAGGAGCGATATGACAACAACGGTTGATTCTCCCGGTGTAATACCAGACGTTTTTGAGTTCACTGAAGCGTTAAGTGGTATAGAACATTACGTGCATAAAAAGAATGGTTTGCAAGTATTGCTGATGAAGCAATCTGCAGCACCTGTGGTAACTTTTATGGTTACCTATCACGTTGGAAGCCGGCACGAATCAACAGGTCTGACGGGGGCCACTCATTTCCTGGAGCACTTGATGTTCAAAGGCACAGAACGCTTTAACAAACAGGCGGGGACTTCGGTATTTAACGTGCTACAGCGTGTTGGAGCACAAATGAATGCGACCACCTGGTTTGACCGCACAAATTATTACGAACTTCTGCCAAAAGAGTATCTGCACCTGGCGATTGATATTGAGGCAGATAGAATGCGTGGGGCTAGAATATCCGTAGATGATTTGGAGAGCGAGCGCACAGTCATACTTAATGAGTTTGACCGGGGAGAAAACGAGCCCATCAGAAAACTATATCATGAAGTATGGAGTGCGGCCTACGTTGCGCATCCGTACCACCATCCTACGATCGGTTGGCGGTCAGACATAGAACAGGCCACATCGAAGGGATTACGGCATTTTTACGACACCTATTACTGGCCGAATAACGCCACGATTTCGATCATTGGCGATTTTGACAGAGAAGAAGCGCTGGGCATGGTTGAAGAGCATTTTGGGACGATATCACGAGCAACGCATGATATTCCGGACGTGCGTGTATCTGAGCCGGCCCAAAGAGGGGAGCGCCGCATTCATATCAAGCGAGCCGGGGAATTGGGCGCATTGATGATCGCTTTCAAAACACCTGAAGGATTAAATCCTGACACAGATGTTTTGGATATCCTGTCTGTCATTCTCGCAACAGGTAAAAACAGCCGGCTTTATCGTTTGCTAACTGATAAGGGGCTAACCACAAGCGCATTTGCCTCCGTTTCTCGCCTGCGCGATCCAGGACTTTTCTCTCTCTATGGGTTTCTTGCACCGGAGAAAACGCATCAGGAAGTTGAGGATGAAATCAAGAAGGCGATTGCCGCGGTACAGGCTGATGGTGTATTGC
>JBGCEN010000010.1:0-7846 GCA_045106435.1 Rhodothermales bacterium | reverse complement strand
CCTGACAAAGTACTAGTTTAGCCGATTAATTTATGCAGACCTTGCGGTTAGTACTGCTCTTTCTAGGCATATCCTGTTTGTGCATCCTGCCGCATAGTCATGCGCAAGATCGAACCCCATATTTAAAATGGGCGGTTAAAGATGCCTCTGAATTGCTTGGCGGTATCGATGGCAGAACCCTTTTGTACGGCGCCGGCGGTATTGGCATTGTGTCTTTATTGTCCACGTTAGATGAACCCATCAGGAGTCGTGCAGCAAATTCTGGTCAATTTATCCAAAGCTATGCTGACGTAACCAATTTGCTCGGCGAACCTTATGTAGTGATTCCTGGTGCCCTTGGCATCTTTGGTATCTCATTACTAACAGAGAACACCCGCTTTCAAGATGCAGCATTCACATCGCTCGAAGCACTTGCTTATGCTTCTGCTGTGACTATAGGGTTAAAGATGTTGATCGGCCGGCATCGGCCTAACCGCACTTCATCAGCGTATACTTTTTCACCCCTTTCCGGAAACGACTCTTTTCCATCGGGACACGCAACGGCCGCTTTTGCTGTACTCGTTCCGTGGGCACTTTATTATCCGAATGTATTGACCTGGTCGCTTGTCGGCATTACGGCTGGGAGCACGGCCTTTGCCCGTATCGAAAAAAACAAACACTGGTTTAGCGATGTCTTGGCGGGAAGTGTTATCGGATTTACAGGGGCGTACTTACTTTCGCGCAAACATCAGCATAGAAGAGCAGCGCAACAGGATAACACATCATCATTGCGCTTTACGCCCTTACTATTCCCCAACCATCAGGGCATGCTGCTAGCGTATAGTTTTTAAAAACTGTTGAGATTTGAGGTTCACAAAGGAAACGAATTTGCAGTAACCGGTAACTTAAATAACCCTTTTATTTAGCTGCCTTACTTAGCTTTCCTCAGATTTTGATCGCCTGCTGCAGCAACCACCCTTGTTGCCCATAAACAGCCAGATGGCAAGTCCGATGAGGATCCACTTGAGCGCCCCACCTGAACCCAAAACAGATGGCAGATGGAAAAAGTTAAACGACAGGGACGAGTTTAACACAACAAGGATTAGCACAACTAACCCGACAAGCATAACGATCTGCGAGCGGTCTTTCATAGTTTTTCTCTTCAAAAATACGTGGTTCACTAAAGCTACGAACGCTTCACCCCAGTTGTTACACCTCACATTTACTCATCTTTGTATCGATAGATTTCTCTGGTTCTCAAGAAGGTTCATCCGCGACGCCGGAAACCATTGCCATAGCACATAAGGCATGGCAGGCTTAATCAACGTATTTTCGCAGCTTCTTACCCGCCAGCATGCAGGGAATAGAGTTTGACCAGGTCATGAGCACCTTGTATTACCCCTGATGTTTATTGGTCTGCACATCAGCTTTGATTACTCGATGCGGTAATAACCAAGGGCTTAGGTCAGCTATAATCACAAGAACAGAAATAGAGTAATACAAATCGCGCTTGCTCTTTCCATACCAGCTTTCGCTTTATCGATTTTGGGCTTTTTGCTCATCATGGCTGATGTATGTCTATCTGTATTGTTAGTGGCTTGCCTAAGGCCCAATTTATTGTCGACGGGATTAGGCATCAGGCCGGCTAAACATCTCCAAAACACACTTCCTGATAGCGAATTAGCGGCTGCAAATCCACAAAACAACCCAGCATCGGTCTATATATCCAATCCTCAAAGCGTCGATGCGGCATCAATTCAGGCAGCAAAATCTTTACAGACTGCCTTAATCGACAACGTTAATCATGAAATCAGAACGCCGCTCGCCGGCATCATGGCAACCGCGCAAATCCTTCATGATGAAGTAGGCCCGAACCATCAGGAGCTTACAGAAATGCTTGTTGAAAGCGGCAAACGCATGAACAATGCGATTAGCAATGTTATCGAGTTGGTGGCTTTAAAAGAAGACGTGTATCAGTTGGACACAGTGCCTGTTCAAGTGAGTGAGGAGGTCGAGTTGATGGTGAGCTCACATCAAAAGCAGGCGACTACAAAAGGCATCAAACTGGATATAGGCCCGATCAACAAAAAGTTGACATTACAAACAGATCCTCAGTTGCTGCGCAAAGTGCTTAATCATCTGCTAAATAATGCCATCAAATTTACCGATTCAGGCTCGGTTAAGCTTTCGGTAAAAGAGGATAAACGCTGGCTACACGTAGAGATAAAGGATACAGGTGTTGGGATCAGCAAGGCTTTCCTACCCAATATTTACCAACCTTTTACGCAAGGTAGCCAGGGACTTTGCAGGACGCATAATGGACAAGGGCTTGGGCTTGCGCTCACAAAACGCATGGTTGATTTGGCCGGCGGAAAAATCTCAGTTGCAACAGAGTCAGGCGCCGGCTGTACGGTCACAGTATCTTATCCCAGTGCAAAATAACTACAAACTGAGTATATTCCTGAACAACAAAGGAAACGCAAGCCCGTCTTCGTGCGTGCAAGTAGAGTAATTTCAACAGAATCGTAGATTTACGCCCACGGTTGGTTTACTGGATTAGGCCTAATACCAGGAGCATTTTGCAAAGATTGTTGTGTTGGATGTTCATACATTTGGCATTATTGACGCACTAAATGTTGGAGCCTGATCCTTTTACGGATTACAAAAGCGCCTCAACTGCTTGATCTATTGAAGACTGATAGATATTTTCCAGTTGGCAAAAGTAACTTCGAATCTGCAAGTTCGCTCTTTCCTGACATCTTTTCTGTCCATTCTTTTGAGCCGTTTGGCTTAATAAAAATCCAGTGACCCACCCGTTCGTCTTCAAGGTAGTACTTTCTTAAGCATGGAGACCACGAGTACACAAGGATCATCGAGACCCATAACCGAAGCTGAGGCTGAGCGGTCAGGGCTTCCCTATGCGCTTGAAAATGCCTGGGCCAGCACTCCTGTGGACGATTCAGGGTATCAATCTATCCATCTCTCACAGATGGGTAAAGAGCGGTTAAAAGCCAAGCCTGAGCGATATAAAATTGGTGATGTGATTGGCGGAAGATACGCTGTTCTTGACATTCACCGAGGATCAATGGGCGTCATTTACGCTACCTATGATCGCGTAGAAAAACTCCCGCGTGCGTTAAAAACGTTGCAACAACGTTTTGCCCACATCAAAGAAATGCAGCAGATGTTCATCGAAGAAGCATCTGTTTGGGTTCGTATTGAAAAACACCCTTTTATTGTTCGAGCCTATCTCGTAGATATTTTTGAAGGCCAACCTTTTGTAATCACAGAATACATCCGAGGCAAAGAAGGCTTTGGGAATGATCTCAGGGCATGGCTGGGTAAGCCAGAATTAACACTTGATGTTACGATGGAGCTGGGACTTCAGGTAGCACAAGCGCTTCAGCACGCGACACGCAAAGTTGCCGGCCTTGTTCATCGGGATCTTAAGCCGGGCAACGTTCTGGTAGACGATCGCCGGCGCGCCCTCGTTGCTGATTTTGGACTGGTATATGCCAACGACTCCCGCAGCGGGACCCCCGCTTACATGGCTCCGGAGCAATGGCAGCGACAAGATGTCACCATGCAAACAGACATCTACGCATATGGCTGTATTCTGTACGAGATGATTACCGGACATCGCCTGTTTAAAGCCCAGACAATTAATGACTGGCAAAAAGTACATGTGAATCAAGAACCTGTACTCCCCTCTCTGCTAAACCCGCAAATTAATGCGGGCCTTGAGAAATTTGTACTCAGGTGCCTTGCAAAAGACAAAAGCCAAAGGCCGGCTGATTGGGCAGAGGTTGTTGAAGAATGCACTTCGCATTATCGTCAACTGACTGGATTAAACCCCCGTCTGGATTTTAGCACCTTCGATTTAAAAGGAGGTGAGTTGGTCAATGCGAGCTACTCGCTGACCCAACTGGGCAAATACCAGGAAGTGCTTGAGGTTTGTGATCGTGCCTTGTTGTTGAATGCAAATAACACAACCGCGCTTTACAACAAAGGTATTGCGCTTGGCAAGATTGGCAGATATGAACAAGCTGTGGCGGCTTATGAACGCATTTTAGCATTGGATCCGAGTGATGCCGGCGCCTTGTATCATAAAGGCAATGCGCTTATGTCGCTTGGGCGTTATCAGCAGGCCGTTACGGCGTATGCAGATACGCTCGCAGTCAATAAAGAAGACGCTGCTGTCTGGTATAATAAGGCGCTTGCACTAAATCATCTGGGACAGCACCAGCAAGCACTGGATGCCTGCCTGCATTCTCTTCGCATAGACCCTGAAAACGCTGCAGCCTGGCAAAACAAAGGCAATGCGTTAATTGCACTCGAGCAATTTGACGATGCCGTTGAAGCCTATCAGAATGCGCTGGCACTTGAAAATTCAGATCTTGACTCGTGGTATAATCTGGGCAATGCCCTGATGACAACCGGCCGGCATGTTGAAGCCGTTGAGGCGTATGACAATGTATTAACAGTTGCGCCCAATGACCCCGGTGCCTGGAACAACAAAGGCATCGCACTGAAACATCTGGGCAAACACGAGGAAGCTGTTGCGGCTTATAACCGTGCGCTCGATCTCGATCCATCGGATGCCGGCGCGTGGAATAACAAAGGGAATGCACTCCTGCAGTTAGGCAGAACGGACAAAGCAATGACTGCTTTTGTGCGTGCATTGGTTTTGAATCCGGAAGATGCCGGCGCTTGGTACAACAAAGGCATCGCACTGGCACAGGTCCAACGTTATGAACAGGCGTTGGAAGCATACAACCGCGCACTAACGATAAATCCGAATACGCCGCAGGTTTGGTATCACAAAGGCATTGCTTTAATCAAAACAGGCCAATACGAAGAAGCCATTAAAGCCAATGACCGAGCCATCAAACTTGATGCGCTTTCTGTAGACGCCTGGTACAACAACGGCATTGCTCTCAACCATCTTCGCAGATATAAAGATGCGGTGACCGCGTATAACAGGGCCCTGTCTCTCGATCCAAATTACGCAGATGCTTGGTATAACAAAGGCAATGCGCTAACCAACCTGGGCCTCCTTGAAGATGCGCTTTATGCCTATCAGAATGCGCTTCAGTTAAATACAGATGATATAGAAGCCGCCTACAATAAAGCTGTAACACATGGCAAACTGGGGCAATATACTGAAGCCATAGTGGCTTACGATGTAGTCCTGAGCCATAACGACAGAGATGTAGATGCATGGCTCAACAAGGGCATCGCGCTCGACAGTCTGCACCGCCACTCGGAGGCGTTTGTTGCCTATGAGCATGTTTTAAGTTTGAAGCCAGACCACACCATTGCGTGGGGCAAGAAGAGCGGTATCCTGATTAAACTAAAACGTTTCAGAGAAGCCGTAGCCGCCAGTGATCGCGCGCTTTCCATCAATGCCCACGAACCAGAGGCATTGCGCAATAAAGCCATCGCATTAAACTACCTCCGACGGTATTCTTAAAACGGGTTCGGCTTTGTCAGGTAAACAAAGCCTCGAATGTCCAATTTCCAACAAGGAATTTCCAATGTTGATGGGGCCCATTAAATCGGCAAATCTGTAGAATTCCTGCTTTGAAAGTGGACATTTCTGTTCGGGTACTCGATATTCATTTTCTGAAGCCTTTTTCACCCCACCAACCCGAACGTAGCTGATGCCGGCAATCCGTGCAACAAAATCCATACGCACCATCGTTTCTTATGCTCTTGTGCTACCCTGCCTCCTTCTGATTTCACTCAATTGTCAGCCGGCAGACTCATCTAAAGCAACATACCCAACGCGTCCAATCAGTTATTTCGTCCCCTGGAATCCAGGAGGCGGTACAGATACCGTATCTCGCGCTTTGGCAGTTGCATTACAGAATAACCTGGATGCATCAGTAAATGTCATCAACAGAACAGGTGGTGGTGGCGTTGTGGGTCATCTTGCATTGTCTCAGGCGAGACCTGATGGCTACACTATTGGCGCAGTAACCAGTGAAATCACGATGATGCATTGGCAAGGATTAACCGACCTCACGGTTCAAGACTATACCCCGATTGCGTTACTCATGAATAACCCGTCAGCCATAACGGTCCGCGCTGACGCACCCTGGAATACATTGGAAGAACTGATTGCAGCCATCAAGGCTTCACCGGGCGACCTGTTGGCTTCCGGTACGTCAAAAGGAGGTATTTGGGACCTCGCGAGAATTGGCTTCCTGAACGCAGCCGGCCTGCCAACATCATCCATGCCCTGGGTACCAAGCCAGGGCGCTGCGCCGGCATTACAGGAGTTGCTTGCGGATGGTGTGCAGGTGGTTACCATCGCACTTGCCGAAGCCGAAGCCCTTTACCGGGCCGGCCAGGTTAAAGTTTTAGCAGTTATGGCCGATGATAGATTGGCGGCATTCCCTGAAATCCCCACACTTGTTGAAAAGGGAATAGACTGGCGCATTGGCGGTTGGGTATCTATTGGTGGACCAGCGGGCTTACCTGAATCAGTCAAAGCTACACTGTTAGAAGCCACAAAAAAAGCTGTATCAGATTCTGTATATGCAATGCCACTCCAGCGCGCTGGATTTAACCTTACTTTTATGGAAGGGGATGCCTTTGCCGCATTTCTTGAAGAGCAAGATCGTATTAGTGGCGAACTGATTGAGATGGCTAATACAACGCAGTAATTAGATGTATCTGGATTTGGTTATTTAACAGGCTATGGAATGAATAAACTGATCTTACGTAGAGATACCGTTTCGGGAGTGCTCCTGTTGGGTCTAAGTATATGGATAGCCTGGCAATCCAGTTCGTTTCCTCAGCTCGAAAATGGGTATCCAGGCCCCGCCCTGTTTCCTCAAATCATTGCCATGAGCCTTGCTTGTGCCGGTATTTTCATCATATTCAGGCAAGCCAGGAGCAAATCAGTCGAACCCGGTAAGAGCCTCAATATATCCTCAAAACTTGCCGGTGGCCTCAGGTTATTCGCCGGCCTCGCGCTTGCCGTTTCATATCCCTTTTTGATTGAGTTTGCGCATTTCATTCCTGTCATGGCCATGCTGATCATGTTTGTAGGATTGCTCCTCAAAAATGCCGCATGGCATGCGCTTTTCATGTCCGTTCTTAGCGCCGCCCTCATCTATGGCCTGTTTACACAGTTACTGAAAGTACCGCTCTAAGCTCGACTTTGTCCAAATGGATAAAGTCTCGAATTTCAATCTGAAAATTAGGAGTGCTCAGGAAACGCTAAGTTGCGCAAATACAAACTCCCCTCCTTTTCTTCAAGGAGGGGCAATCCTGAATCTAATTCAGGATGGGGTGGTCGATAAGGGTTTTGTCCAGTGATTAGGAATTCACCACCTCGCCTACCGGCACTCCTCCTTGGAAAAGGAGGAGAATCTGATTGGTTCGAATAACATTCGATTTCCAATTTATTGGGGTTTTCAAACCCTACGCTAATAACGGCTATCAATCGCACCAAGGTAATGCTATATTAGGGACATAAACACGAATTCCCCCACTGTATCTCTACATGTCCCTTTTCTCCTGGCAAGGATTGTTAGCGCTGGTTTTAGGCGGCCTTTACGGCTCGCTGTTCGGGGCAATTCCGGGCTTAACAGCCACCCTCGCTGTAGCACTATTTATCCCGATTGCCTTTTTTCTTGAGCCAATCATCGCACTGCCGGCCATCATTGCCATCTCTTCTGTTGCCATTTATGCAGGGGATGTGGGCTCTGCCATTGCAAAGATTCCGGGTACGCCGGCCAGTGCTGCCTATGCAAAGGAATTACACAACCTTTCGAAACGCAAAGGCCCAGTATATGGACTCGGTATTAGTGGCATCGGTGCTGCAACAGGAGGCGTCATTGGCACAAGCCTGCTC
>JBGCEN010000009.1:0-9727 GCA_045106435.1 Rhodothermales bacterium | reverse complement strand
CTCATTGACCAAAGCAGTGCTGAAAAAGAGCATCCTGGGTTAAGCAGAGATGAACTCTCTGGGAAAGGGCTGACCACTAAATCAGCCGAAAGCGAAGCCAGGAAAGACGTTGCACCTGTTGAAACAGAATTGTCCAGCAATACTTTGGCGGGACACAACATTGAATCTGAGCAATTACGCCCAGTAAGTATAGACAAAACCTTTATGTCTGAGCCCCAAACTACAGAAGAAGAAACACCTGCGGTCTTTGATGCCAGTACATCAAAACCGGTTGAAGTTGTTACTTCTCCAACACCTGATGTTGAGTCGCCTGGAGTGGTGACAGTGGATTTAGATGGTGTTGGGGTAGAGAAAGAAAAACCTGAAGAGATTGTTGACGAAGGACTTATAGAGGCTGATGAGGTCCAGGGTACAGACGTCTCGTTAACGCAGGTGATCGAGTCATTGGCTTTTGCAACGGAAGACCCCATCCCGTTGAAAAAAATAGCCCGCATTTACTCTGAAACTCTAGGCGTGAAAATGCCTACGGAGAAAAAGATGCGGGAAGCGCTGGGGAAATTGAACGAAGAGTATACTGCACAGGGGCGGTCTTATAGAATAAAAGAATGGGCCGGCGGTGTGAGAATGGCATCTCATCCGCAATATGCGCGTTTTATTCGCGCATTATACAAAGACAATCGCCCGAAAAAGCTTTCAAGAACGTTAATGGAAACGCTGGCCATCATTGCTTACAGTCAGCCATCCACCAAGCCCGAAGTCGACTTTGTTCGAGGCGTTGATAGTGACTACGCTGTTCGGAAATTGTTAGAGCTAGGTTTAATTGATATCGTTGGCAGAAGTGACTCTATAGGGCGTCCGTTGCTTTACGGTACATCTGAAAGATTTCTTGAGCAATTTGGATTGAGTGGAATTGAAGCCCTGCCCAAACTGAGAGAAGTAGAAGAATTACTGGGAGACCCAGCCTTTAAAAAGGAGCGTCTGCAATTGCTTGCGCTTGAAGACATGGAAACGGGGGGCAAGCCAACAAATGAGGAATCAGGTGAAGAGGCCGCTGCAAAAAGCGAGGCAGGCGCTGATGCCAATGACGCAAAGCCGGCTTTAGCAGGTAACAATGTAGCAGGTAACAATGTAGCAGATAGCGATGTGGCAGGTAGCAGTGCTGCAGATAACACCACCGCCGCGGCTTCTGTGCCTACCGATGTCAGTGAAAGTAGTGAGTAGGCACGTTCCATCTGGAAAGCACTGACATTGACTTTCCAGAACTGACTGATCAATCATATTTATTTATATAACAAAAGCTCCGAAGTTCTTTCATACTTCGGAGCTTTGTTATATAATGCGTTGTCGCTATTTTTAAACCAACTTGGCATTTTTTATAAAGCTAATCTGGGGAAGACGGCATAGGCTGATGGTTTGCTCCCTAACACATTTAAGTATATGAAAGAGATTAAAAACGTTTCTCGAAGAGATTTTTTAGCAACAAGCAGTGCGGCGGTGGCAGGTATCACTGTCAGTCCTAACATTGTTTTGGGAGCTAAGAAAGAAAAGATGAAAGTTGCCCTGGTGGGCACAGGAATTCGTGGCACAACAATGTGGGGGCGTGCTGTCGCTGAGCAATACAACGAAGAAGTTGAGTTTGTCGGCTTATGCGATACCAATCCCGGCCGCCTGGCTTATGGAAAAGATTATATAGGCGTTGACTGCAACACCTATGCAGATTTTGACCAGATGATTCGCGAGGGGAAGCCGGATACAGTAATTGTTACAACGGTTGATTCAACGCATCACGACTTTATTATCAAAGCCATGGAAGCCGGCTGTGATGTGATCACAGAAAAGCCGATGACCACGGATGAGGATAAGTGTCAGGCCATTCTGGATGCACAGGATAAAACCGGACAGAATGTAATTGTCACCTTCAATTACAGATACTCTCCTCATCGTCAGAAAATGAAGGAGTTACTCATGCAAGAACGCATCGGAAAAGTGACTTCTGTAGATTTCCATTGGTACCTGGATGTTTACCATGGTGCTGCCTATTTCAGGCGCTGGCATGGGAAAGAACGTTTTGGTGGCTCTTTATGGGTGCACAAAGCTGCGCATCATTTTGATTTACTCAACTGGTGGTTAGATTCAGAGCCGACGCAAGTGTTCGCTCATGGAGACCTTGAGTTTTATGGAAAAAATAACGCATATCGTCACACCAATTGCCGTGGGTGTCCGCATCAGGAAAAATGCGATTTCTATTGGGATATCACAGAGAGCGAGTCTTCTATGAAGCTCTACGTAGAAAACGAGCATCACGATGGCTACCTTCGGGATGGCTGTGTATGGTCTGATGAGATTGATATCTACGACAAAATGGGCGCTCAAATTAAGTACGCGAATGGGGCGCAGGTGAGTTACTCGTGTACGACATATTCTCCATACGAAGGATATCGAATTGCGTTTAACGGAACGAAGGGGCGACTTGAAGCCTGGGTTAAGGAACGTCAGCCGTGGCCTAGTGATGCGTATGATGAGCTCAGGGTTACTGATAACTTTGGCTATACACAGCTCATTCAAGTACCGCATGGCGGTGGTGGACATGGAGGAGGAGATACCCGACTGAAAGACAAAATCTTTATCAATCCAAGTGCGCCTGATCCGTATCGGCAGTCAGCTGGTTCTCGAGACGGAGCTATGTCCAGCCTGACAGGCATTGCTGCCAGGAAGAGTATCAAGGAAGGCCGGCTTGTTAAGATATCTGAGCTGACAACATTGGAGCCGGTTGCTGTCCGGTCATCGCTTGGATAAAATGACTCTGGTTAAGTGTATCAAAAAAGGCAACCAGAATTGATTCTGGTTGCCTTTTTAATAGGGAGTACTCCGAGTAAAAGTGAATATCTAAAACACAAGAATCTCTATTCCGTACTGGCGATCTGTTATATAAAGTGGATCGTTTCTAAAAGGAATATAAACGTGTTTTTCGTTTTTCTGAGGCAAGTCATCCGTATAAAACTGCGTATAAACACCGTCTGAAGTGCCTTTAAAAGAGTAGATAAGCTCTGAAGCATTCGAAGAGGATGAAGTTTGTTCTATCTCGTAAAGTCGAACGCGTTCTTTGCCAATTCGAAGCAATATCTCGCTGTATCCAAACCTCCGGTCTACGCGGACAACCCTAGGCGTTAAACCCTTGTCGATTCCGTCGAGAAAAATTCTTGCTTGACGAATTTCAGTTACTTGATCGGAGAGAACTACTGTAGATCCCTCGGCTCCTTCTTCTGTAGCATCTTTAGAACTTGCGCATCCGGATATGCACAAAACGGCAAGTAAAAGACTTGAAAGATATGTCAGGGCCGTGTTCATAAAATCACCTAAATTTTTTTTATTTCAAATCCAGCAGCAGCTCACAATTCATATTATACGATACTGGAAGTTGATTTGAGGTGCAAATCTCATTCCGAGGTATATGAAATATATTCTTGATTCATGAATTAGTGAACTGAATCCATATTTATTACACATGGGATACAATTTGTAACTCTGTTTTGCGTAAAGCAAGGCAAATAAAAACGCGTTACTAAGTAACAACGTACAGAAAAATAGATGTTTCATCACGCGCTGTAAACTGTTGTATACAAGCGACTGTACGATTAAAAACTAACCATACGAAACTTCCCTTTGTGCTAGCCGGCGGGTTGCTTGGCAGCTTCCAGTGATTTTTCCGCATTTTGTAAAATGTGCTGAATTCTGTCCAACGCTTCGGAGTGGCCGCGGTTTTTCTCAGGCAAGGCCTGCATGGTAATAAGATCGTCTTTTATTCCAACTGGCATACTAACAACGGGAAGCGAAGGTATTCGCGGAGTTCTTTTCCCTTCATTGTGTACCTCGTCTTCACTGTCCAGAATGAGCCTGGCTGATCTGTCTTTGGTAAAGTAATTACACAACCAGCTGACGAGCACGTGTACCCTGTTATGAAAACCAACCAGCAGAAGTAGATGTAATGAGAGCCAGGTTAGCCAGGCAAAAAAGCCTTCCAGTCTTATTTCGCCCGGGAACTCTGCTACAGCTGCATGCCGGCCGATCGTGGCCATAATACCGGGGTCTTTATACCTGAAATCATTTCCTGGCTTATTGTCCAGCGTTGCCTTGATTTGTGCAGCGACGTGCTTGGCGCCTTGTTTTGCGACGGATGCGAGTTGAGGATGTAAATTACCTTCTTCATCCATGCAGCCGGCCATGTCTCCAATAACAAACGCTCCTTCTTTCTCAGGGATACTCAGGTCGCCATTCACTAAAATACGCCCACCTCGTGTTTGCTCGAGTTGCAAAACACCAGCCAGCGGAGATGCTTTTACGCCCACTGCCCAAATTGGCGTTGCGGTTTTAATAACACGCTTACTGCCAAGCAGAATGGCGCCGTCTGCGACTTCAATCACGCGCTCATTGGTGACAATATGTACGCCACGTTCTGATAAAACTTCGTGCGCATGTTTTTGAGAGTCTTTATTAAAGGCTCCCAATAATTGTCCGCCGGCCTCAATTAATATGACGCGTGCTTTTTCTACGGGTAGCTCCGGGTAATCATTTGTAAGCGTGTTTTGAAACAGTTCTATAAGTGCTCCGGCCATTTCTACTCCGGTGGGCCCTCCACCAATCACAGCAAAATTGAGCAAACCCTTTTTTAGTAACTCAGGAGCCCGGTCTGCTTTCTCAAATTGTTTTAGAACATGGCTGCGCAGGTTAATTGCGTCAGAAAGCTGCTTGAGAGGAAAACAATGACGCTGTGCACCCGATATGCCAAAAAAGTTTGGCGTTGTGCCGGCTGCAATTACTAAATAATCGTATGCTATGGGAAGCTGCCCTTCCAGATATACCTTCTTCTGCCTCCAATCAACGCCAACAACCTTCCCGAGCCGGAACCGGAAATTATTCTGGTTCTGAAAAACAGCACGTATCGGATATACAATTTCTTCAGGTTCAAGTCCGGCGGTTGCGACCTGATAAAGAAGCGGCTGAAAAGTCAAAAAATTGTTCTTGTCGATCAGGGTAATATCAACAGCAGTTTTTTTAAGTTCACTTGCCAATGCCTGGCCGGCGAAACCGCCACCTACAATGACTACATGGGGGCGTGTTTGAGTACTGGATGTATCGTTAGTCTTCATGAAAAGATGGGCCTTGATAACGTGATACTTTTGCTTGCAGCCTTGAAGCTGATCTCAACGGAAAAGGGTAGGGGGGCAGTTGGGGAGATGGGAGCAGCGATCCGGAGTGATAAGAGAGGATTGGATTCGCTATCCACGGAATGACAAAGATGGTGCCACCATCTCATTTGGTGTAATTAAAGCCTATTCTAACTTGTTGGTTACCCGAATCACCGATTGTCCAGATATGTTGTTTTCGCAAGACCCAAGCTGAGAATTCGGCCTCCAACCAAAAACTGATCCACATTTGAAGTGCGCTTTTACATCAGTTTTGCGCACTTGTCCTGGCATAAATAAACAAATAGACTCATTGTATTGTGTAGATATCATGAAGTGGAGCCGGCATAATCATTGTAATAGCATCAGGCATAAATGAATAGTTAATACACCTGCAGCTCCTCCACTGCAGTATTTACATTGCAGCTCCTCCACTGCAGTGTCTCCATTGCAGTTCCATAAGGCCCCCTGACGTTTTTTGATCGATATAAAGATAGTTATGAAAAACCTCAGTAAAACCGTATCAGGGAGCATCTGTATTCTTTTGCTTGCCTTAATGTCACCGCATCTAGCATTTGCCCAAAATGATATTGGCGCTCACATAGGCACCGTGTTGCCTCTTGTTTCGATGTCTGGAGGGGATGTTACCTCGATTTCAGATAATCTCGTGACAGGGTTTCCGATGGGAATTACGGTCAAGACAAATTATAATGTGGCGTTTGATCTGGAAGTTGTACCATTTATTGATGACAATGCTGTCTCCAATGTGCTTTTCCATCCCGGGGTTCTAATGGGATTGTCGAAGGGATTTACATTTGGCATACGAGGTGCGTTTGAGACAAGTGGCTCATTTGGTGTCACGCCACTCCTTAATAAATCTTTCCCCTTTCCGAACGACCCGGATACATCCTTCTTTGTTGAATTGGTCTTGCCTGTGCGTTTCTACCAAGACGCTCCGGAATATCAGGGTGAATCAGTCAGCGTTGACAAAACGTTGGCTATGGCAATACACTTTGGTGTGGGATTCTAAACTGTTCTTGTTGCGAGGAAACTGATGTAAATAAACAGGGCGTGTAACCATATTATGTGTTACGCGCCCTTTGTGTGTCTTCGTCTTTTCAAAGATACGAGTTTTGGGGTAGATATGTAACCCTGAAAGTTAGTGCCTCAGATAATTTAGCGAATTGAGGTTCATAGGTACGAAAAGTACAAAGGGTTCGAAAAGTACTAAGGGTACGAAAAGTACTAAGCGTTCGAAAAGTACGGAATACGTCTCGCTTTAGTTAATGCGTACGCTTTGTACCCATCGTACACTTCGTACCATGCAATGAAGATGCTTCATTTATTTCGCTGACAGAGTACTAGGCGTGTGGACAATTAACTTGCAAAATGCATTTCGCGTCCTTTTTGCCCATATCTGCGTTCCTTTTGCGCCCGATGCGCTGCATCGAACTCAAAAAGCGCCTTGATCTGAACAAAAATGCCATCGAATGATCTTTTCCCTGCTAATTGTCCACACACCCTAAGCGTTTTCGATGGTATTTTCATTCGTATGCGCGATCGTATAGATAAAATACCAATGAAACCCCAGACCAATTAACACCGCGATATGGAATAACTCGTGTGGCCCAATCACACCTTCAATCAAAACAGGCTGTCGGAAAAACTCTAAAATTGCTCCTGCTGTATATGTTAATCCACCATAAACTAATGGCTTAATGAACGCAGTACTTCTTTGGTACCAAAGGAGTCCAACCGTCACAACTCCGCCCCATCCCAGGCTTAAAAACAGGATAAGTCCCAGCCATTCTGGAAAGGAAGAAAAGAATACATTTTTAAGAACAAGAAATGTAATTGCGATCAACCATATCAAAATTAACCATCCCCATCTCATTACGCCGCGAAATAACAATTGATGGATCGGTGTCATTGTACCAACAATTAGAATAATAATTGCAGAATGATCAAGCCTCTGTAAAACAATCCTGCTCAGTCCATCTGGTGACAGCAAATGATACACGCCACTCATTGAGAGCATGAAGATACTGGCAAAGGAAAAGATGCATAAGGACAAGATATCCCAGAAATTCTTCCGCTCTACTTTCAATAAAAAAAAGGAGAGCACCACCAACACCCCTGCACCTATTAAGTGACTTAAAGAACTAAACGGGTCGCTGAACCCAGGGATTGGATATGGAATATTCATGAGCCACAGTCTTTATTGCGTGTCTAAACCTTTGGTTACCAATATCAGAAATGCACCACTGCTAGACTTTGTTCGTGTGAAAAAGGGTGGAAAGCCTGTTTTGCTGTCATGGAGGTGTATTTTAATATTCGAGATTGCCCGAATGGACAATCTCGAATTTGAAAGATAATTCCTTATATGGAATAAGCCCGCCTAATATTGAGGCTACGCGATTGAGTCAGGTAGTAAATCTGGTCTAGGCATTCCCATACATCCGGTGTCCGGAGATGAAGTAAACCAGAAGCTGCCGGCTTTACACTTTTTCAGCACAGAGTAGATAAGCAATGCCAACTTCTTTTCGGCGATTTTCTGCTCGGGCAATGTGCGCACTGAGTAAGCCCGCATCTGCCATTGTTTGAACGTCTGCGAGATATTGTTTGAGCAGGCCTTTGTCTCTGGCTATCGAGAAGAAAGAATCGCCGTCTTGAAACGTTCTGTCATCTAGTAACGTGTGGTCAGTAAAGCGATCCGGTGGTGCATAGGGGCCCGCTAATGGCTGTAGAGCTCTAACAGCAAATCCGGCTTTATGCAGGTGACCCAGGACGATTTCCATGGGCGGAAACTCCTCGCCGTACATCAGGGCAGGATCGTTATTACTATCTTCAGCTCTGATCGCCGTGTACCATTGTGATTCAAGCATTTGAACGGGCGTTGAAAAAGTAAGAATGATTCGACCACCCGGTTTTAGATAGTCAGCAGCTTTCTCAAAGAACCTGGAAATATTTGAATACGACTTGTCATCATTATCAAAATGATGGATTGCCTGGCAGCATAATATGTAATCAGCTGCACCAGGCCATTTTTCTGCAAGAACATCCAACGCATCAAATGAGAGCGTCACTTGCTCCGCGTGCTCTGACAGGAGATGTTTCGCCCTGGTAAGCATTGTGGTTGAAAAATCGACGCAATGCAGTGTATTAATGGAGGCTTTTGTTTCTTTCGAAGACAACAATTGGGCTTCGTTGGTGCCAGTGCCGCAACAGAGCGAGAGTATAGAAAGGGTGCTCTCTTGTCCGTTAGGGGTAAGTAAATCGCGAATCGCATCTATTCCAATGGGTACCCGATATTGGTCGTAAAGGTCACTGTTATTGTAATCTATGAGTTCTGAGCCTTGTGTGATTTGCATACATTTTTAACCTTTGTTGAATAGGTAGCGTGAGACCAAGATGAGTAGAAAAAAGTTAGGTTCAAAACGATGTGTTATCGCCAGGCTTTTTGCAACTTCGTGTTATGGCACGCAATCAGCAGAAGGTCGCCGGCCAAATACAAGTTCAAATCAAGGCTAAAGACTTACAAGGGATTGAGAAGCAGAAATTGGGGTGCCGGCGATGCCGTATTCGTGATGGTCGTTTGTCGTGAGAGTGACGGTGACCTCATGTTTGCCTGGGGGTAATGCTTTGATATGATACCACTCGCCGTATAATCTGGCCACTTTCAAATCATTGATGTATAAATGCGCATGTCCGTGTCCGTCCTGATGTTCGCCGCCACAGTCTTCCGGTGTGAATTCGAAGTTTTGGGTTTGTAAATGTAGATTCCAGCCACCGTGCAGGTCTTCTTTTATTTCAAGTGCAACGCTGGGCGAAATGTCCATAGAAGCTGGCGCAATAAAGGTATCGTGTGTTTGATGCGCTGGATCTGCCTGGGCTATTGTGTATTGCCTCATGGCAGAATTTGAGTATACAACCAGCATCGACAAGAAAATGACGCCAAAACTGAGTACGCCAAAAGCGATGCGCTGATTGATGCGCTTGAAAAAAGTGATCGGTGTGCGAAACGTCGCACCGGGGCCCTGGAGGAGGAAAACGATGAGTGCTGCGTGTACAATCGCATGCCCTATAAACTCTAGTTTTCCAAAAACGAGCGTCGTTGAGATGAAAACCAGGGTTATGATTAACGCGATTGGGCGTTGAAGTAGGCAAACGATGAGCAGGAATCCTAAAATAAACTCCACAAAAGCAGCCATCGTTAGAAAAAGGCCAAAATCAAAACCGAAGGTGAGAAAGGGATTTTCCTGCAGAATTTGAATGCCCCAATCGGGATAAACAATTTTTTCCAGCGCAACCCAGCAAAGCGAAAAGCCTACACTGCTGTAAAGCGCCGGCAATCCCGTCGCTCGTTTCTTTTTATTCTCCGAATTAAACACAGTTAGATAGTAGCCCGCACCCAGTAAATAGGTATAATCTAGCAGGTGTAAGGAGCCAAACTTGATAAACGCAAACAGATAGAGACCTATCAATCCATAGCCGGCATATCGCGTGTACCGATTTGATAGAATGAGAATGGCCAGCGTTAGCTG
>JBGCEN010000008.1:0-7091 GCA_045106435.1 Rhodothermales bacterium | reverse complement strand
GGGCTGTTTGGGTCGATACGCAGGATCTTGCCGGATGCACAGTTTTTGTTTGTTTACACTATATGAGGTGAAACCTTACTTTTCATGTAGTGTAATTGGAGGAGTTTAAATGAAAATACAGTTCGAAATCCCATTGTTTTAGCGCAAATCGGGCGTTCATCCGTTTCCCTTTCGAAAGGTAAACCCCTCGCGCTGCTAGTCGATTAATCTCTGGTCTCCCCTCAGGCGTACGTATTTTTTGGATTACATGCGTTTTGCATTCCTAAATAGTCTGTTATTTTTCCTGTTACTTACTTGCACCCATGTTCATGGTCAATCGGTCAGATCCCATGAAAAAGGTGGAAGACCATTTGGGCTGCATCAATATTCTACAGATGAGCTGCCTAATCAACAGCAGAATTGGTCGATAGCACAGGATAAGCGGGGAATAATTTACGTAGCAAATCTTTCTGGCGTGCTGGAATTTGACGGAAATGTATGGCAGCTTATTCCCTTGGGCAATTCTAGAGCAGCTTTCTCCGTAGGGGTAAACGATGATGGCAGAGTTTACGTTGGTGCCAGAGATGATTTTGGATACCTTGCAGCTGATACCACCGGCACACTTACGTATCGATCACTGCTGTCGCATGTTGCTAAAGACGACTTGGATTTTGGCATTATCTGGACTACAGCCGTTACTTCAGAGGCTGTTTATTTTCATGCGAACTCGCACCTCTTTCGCTGGGATGGCCGCGAAATAAAATCGTGGCGCCATGATGAGCGAATGCATACGGCCTTTTCAGTAAACAACCAATTCTACTTAAAGCGGGATAAAACGGGTCTGCTACAAATGGTTGGCGATTCCCTTGAATTGATATCTGGCGGCGAGAGCTTTGCAGAAAAGCGGGTTTTCTACATGGGGCCATCGGGTGATGATGCGCTTATTGGAGCACAAAAGGGCTTGGAAGGGCCCCTCGAGCTATACCGGCTTGATGACAACGGATTGACAGCCTTACCCGTTGATCAGCACCTGTTGAATGATAAAAAGGACTATGAGTATACATATTATCATGGGAGCCCTTTACCAAATGGCTATATGGCTTTGGCAACGCTCTATCATGGGGTATTTGTACTCGATGAGAATGGTGACCTTGTAGAAACGTTGGGGGCTGATCGTGGTGTGGGTGATGATGTAAATTCTACTTTTGCCGATTTTCAAGGAGGGCTCTGGCTTGCACATAATTCTTCCGGTGTTTCATATATAGCTGCGCCCATCGGACTCGCATCTTATGGCGAGCAGGAAGGTCTTTCGGGTTCGGTAAATTCGATATTAAGGCACAACGACGGTTTGTATGTCGCTACGGATAAAGGGGTATATAAGCTAAGAGACCGACTTTCTGATGCGGAGGAAAATGAAGCCCTCCAGTTTGATCGTATCGATATGCCTGATGGGTCTAAGGGGCTTTATTGGTCGATGCTTTCTCATGGCAACGAATTGCTTGTATCATCGGAGTATGGCGTCATTCGTATTAGCAATGACAAGGCTGAGAATATTGCGTTTCAGCCGCCTGAAAGCCCTAAGCCTGGTATTTTGCATAAATCAAGTGTCTTTGATCGTCGGGTTTATGTAGGCCTGGGTAAGGGATTAGGGATCTTAACCAAGCGAGGCAATACCTGGGAAAGTGATACACTGGGTACAATTGATAGAAAAGTAACTTCTTTATATGAGGCCAAAGATGGTACGCTTTGGCTGGCAACAACATCGCCGGGTACGGTTTGGCGTTTACGGCTTGATACAGCCGGCAAGATCAGTGATCAACGCGTTGTTGCCAGTAGTGCTGATCTGGGCGTTGAAAAAATTTCGGTCGATGGCTTTGGCAATGAAGTAGGGATTGTTGCTTTGCCTAAAGGCGTGTTCAGACCGATAGAGAACGAAATTGGGACGGATGTAGATCTCGTGCTTGATCGGAATTTTTTGCATCTCGCCGAACTGGGCGTAGAAAGTGGAGAAGATAATAAAGACCACCCGGTTGTTGATTTAGTTAGCATTAACCCTGCTAAATACTGGACGCTTTATAACGACAAGATTGAAGAGACCACCATCGTAAATGGTGAGCACGTAACAGAACCCCTGCCTAATGAATTGATGTTGCCGGCATGGGGAAAGTTTATGGATGTCTTTGTAGAGGATGATGGGGTCACCTGGATAAGTAACAATAACTTCCGGCCGCTCCTGAAATTTGATCCTCAGCATCGGACCAACGAAAAGATTACGGCTTCAAGAGAACCCATCGTTCGTCAGCTCACAATATTATGGGCTGATTCTGTGCTTTATGGTGGCGCTTTTTCTGCTGAATCTGCCAAAGCAAAATTTAAAAAAGGGAAAGTCCTTTCCGTTGATCTGCCACATGAGGATAACGATTTACGGTTCGACTATGCGCTACCTCATTTTAATAAACAAGGGCTTGTAGAGTATAGATATATCTTGACAGGACACGATGAAGGATGGTCTGGATGGACCGATGAGAAGTCTGTCATCTATCGAAATATCGAGCCGGGAGATTTGGATTTCAAGGTCGAAGCAAGAGTTGGAGGTATTCCAGTTGATGGAGTCGCATCGGTGTCGTTGACCATACGGCCCCCCTGGTTTTTATCCTGGTGGATGAAATCCTTCTATCTTTTATTCCTCGGTTTTACAGCCTCCCAGTTTGTGCGCTATCAGCGGGCCAAGAAACAGATTGTATTGCTGAATATTGAGCGTGAGCTGAATGCCCGACTGCAGTTTGCCAATACGCAACTGCGTACCGCAAACGATAGTCTTGAGCAAGCAAACCGCATGAAGGACGAGTTTCTTGCCAATGCATCCCATGAATTAAGGACTCCGTTGACAGCGATTTTAGGATTCACATCAGTGCTGAAAGAAGAGGTGCCACAGGAGAATCTTGAATTTTTGGGTCTGATCGATGAGAATGGAAAACGCCTGTTGCAGACAATCAATTCGCTTCTCGATTTGGCGAAGCTGCGTGCCGGCATGTTCGATTTGAAATTCGAACCACTCGATATCGGTGACAAGACCGAGGAAGTTGTTGATTTACTGGCCCAATTGGCAAAAAACAGAAAGTTAACACTAGACGTTGAGCGGCCGAAGGATCGAATTAAAGTCAGGCTCGATGCGCACTGTTACGAACGTATACTGTACAATCTTGTTGGTAATGCAATCAAGTTTACGCAGGATGGGGGGGTAGAGGTTAAAATTGAGAGACGCGACGAAGAAGTTCGCGTCCACATCGTGGATACGGGTGTTGGGATAGACGCGAGTTTCATTCCGCAACTATTTGATGAGTTTAAACAAGAGCCCAACAACGAAATCCGTGCAGAAGGAAGTGGTCTGGGATTAACCATTACAGCTAAACTTGTTGAACTGCTGGATGGAAAGATTTCTGTCAAGAGTGAGAAAGGCAAGGGCAGTACCTTTACTGTAGCTTTCAGAATTGATGAGGTTGAGTTTGTAGAAGAGGATGATATGGAAGCTTATCCAAACGAAGAAAAAACACAGAAGGCGCTACAGTAAGCCTCTATAAATAAATAGCCGACAAGGACAAGCCAGACGGATGTTGAGCCATTCTGGTTAAAAATCTCCTGGCGAACGGTTGACTAATGACTGTTGATTTTCAGTAGTTGATTTCGCGTAGCCGGATGAAAACATCGAGTAGCTTGGATTCGATAGGCTCCTGTATTAGTTTCTTTCAGTGTTTGAGTGAGGAGTGATTGTGATCGATACCACGAATAAGGTTTTTTGTAAGCAACAAGGTGAGAAAGATTGATGCGTCGGATTTGGCGGTTGATACGTTTTTTTACAACAATGGTAGCACAGGCTGTTCGCTTGCGTTTTTCTCAGCGGGATGTTGATGAGAACGTGCTGCCGTTATTTAAAGCCGATCGACAAAAAAGAGCAACGCACAAATTGTGTACACAGTTAGGCGTTGAAATACGGATGAAGGGAGAAATTCCGAATGAAGGGGCCATGCTTGCCGTTAGTAATCATCTTGGGCTGCTGGATCCATTTTTGCTTTCTTCTCAAATGCCCGTTGCTTTTGCTGCAAAAGCCGAAATTGCTGAATGGCCGATTGTTGGTTGGGTTTGCAAGCTGGTGGGCGTGATCTTTGTGAAGCGTGAAAGGCGGATGCAAACCGGAATGTTTGTAGACCAGGTACAAGCTCGCATTAGAGAAGGCATTCGTGTACTGGTTTTTCCTGAGGGTACAACCAGTAACGGTGAAGAAATTTTGCCCTTTAAAACAGGTGCGTTTGCAGCTGTTGCCAATATGCAAGGTGGATCTGTGCTGCCCTTTTATATGCGGGGCGTCACTGAAGACGGCCAGCCGGCGCAAGGGCCTTATCTTGATTCATTTACCTGGACAAACGGAAAGCCAATGTTGCATCATGCATGGGACATTCTAGGGCTCCGCAAAATGATATTTGAAATTTATGTCGGGGAACCAATCACTACAACTAATCGTGATCGAAAAGAACTAGCTCGACTTTCTTACGAGGCAGTGGCTAATCTGGGTCGCCTCTCTTCTAACGTCGACGATAAAGTCGATAGCAACGCCTGAACCATTGAACACACCACAACCTACACGGCGATTCACACTACTTACCGGCATTGGCCTGGTACTGGTTGGCCTACTTGCTGGCATTCTGGCGATGCTATTTGTTATGAATGGCCAGCAGAATGAAGCTGATAGACGCATCGTAGAGCACGTTGAACTTGGCAACAGATCTGCAAAACCATTGTACAGCGCGCCCGACTCCGGAACAACATCAGCTCCCGAGGGAAATTATTTAGCAAGTTTGAGTCAGAGCTTCCAGCAGGTAGCCGAAAGAGTCACGCCGGCTGTTGTGTACATCCGCGTTGAACTGGCTTCCAGTGGTGCAGAAAGAGGATGGCTGCCTCGTTTCGGTCAGCCCCGCCAAAGCGTTGGCAGTGGTGTGATTATCAGTGAGTCCGGATACATTGTTACCAATAATCATGTGGTTGAAGGGGCGGATAAAGTGCTTGTCACACTTTATGACAAACGTCAGTTTATCGCAGAAGTTGTGGGCACTGATCCTTCCACAGACCTTGCGGTTATCAAAGCCATTACCAATGAAAAATTACCGGTAGCATCGTTTGGTGATTCGGATGAAGTATCGGTGGGCGAATGGGTGATTGCTGTTGGGAATCCGTTTCGGCTCACATCAACGGTAACAGCTGGTATTGTGAGTGCACTTGGGCGTCAGGTTAATATTATTGAAGACCAGTTTGGTATCGAGGACTTTATACAAACAGACGCAGCCATTAATCCGGGTAACTCGGGCGGGGCATTGGTGAATGTAGATGGAGAGTTAATCGGTATAAATACTGCAATTGCAACCGAAAGTGGTTCGTATGAAGGGTATGGATTTGCAGTGCCTGTAAATTTGGTAGAGCGTGTGGCTGAAGATCTCATTGCTTTGGGAGAAGTGAAACGCGGCTATTTGGGTGTAACCATCAATCCGATTGACGCCCAATCGGCGCAGCGGTTTGGCCTGGATCGCATTGCCGGCGTTCATCTTCGGGAAATCTCACCCGGCAGTGCTGCTGCGAAAGCCGGGCTTGAAGCAGACGACGTTGTGCTTACGATCGACGGGAAAGAGGTTGATGAGCCGAATGAATTACAACGCGCGGTTGCCATCCACAGACCCGGTGATCGGTTGAAGCTCGAGATATGGAGAGATAATGCATTGCGTGTCTTTTATGTCGAGCTGTTTGGCGAAGAAGACGCATACTTTAAAGCATGGCAAGCTGCCCTCGAACAGCAGGCAGAAGAGCCCAGACGTATCGTCCCGCAAGATGAGCCTGAAAGCTTTGAAACCGATGCTGCATTTGAAATTGAAGACTGGGGCATTGGTATTAAGCAGCTGTCTGATCAGGAGCGTAGTTTATACGACGTGCAGCATGGCGTTTACATTGCTTTTGTTCGAAAGGAGGGCGCAGCGGCGGAAGCCCAACTCCCCCGCGATGTTGTACTGATAGAAATTAATGGTGAAACGGTGTACTCTTTGGAAAATGCGCTGGAGATTTTAGAGCGCGTAAAAACACAAACAGACACCGTTCTATTTCATGTAAAGCACAAAGATGGTAGAGACGCTTTTTATGAAGCAGAATCGCTGTCGTTAAAGGAAGGCCCTTCTTAATATGATTCGTTATTTGACCGCAGGGGAGTCGCACGGTGAGGCACTTATTGGTATCGTTGAAGGCATGCCGGCCGGTGTCCCACTCGTAGCTGAAGATTTAAATGTCCACCTGGCAAGACGCTGGCTTGGATTTGGTCGTGGAGGGCGCGCAAAATTTGAACGTGATAAAGTTCATTTCTATTCAGGCGTTCGTTTCTCAAAAACGATGGGTGGCCCAATTGCGATGCAGTTGGATAATGCTGCCTATCAACGAGATAAATCTGGCTGGCCGGAAGTAATGGCCATTGGAGGAAACGGTGAAGGTGTAGATCCTGTCACGCTGCCCCGGCCCGGTCATGCAGATTTGGTAGGTACACAGAAGTACGCTTTTGATGATATTCGCCCTGTAATTGACCGATCCAGTGCACGGGAAACCGCTATGCGGGTAGCTTGCTGCTCCATTGCGCGGAAGTTTTTGAAAGAATTTGGTATTGAAATCGGAAGCCACGTTGTACGGATTGGAGAGGTGGGCTATGCTGATACGGAAGCCTGGCGCGAGCGAGTGGAATCACTCATCGTCAACGGTGCTGAGCAACTCAATGTGATTGCAGATGAGAGTGAAGTACGTATGCTCGACGATTCGCTTTCAGCTGAGTGTATTGAACACATCAAGGCAGTCAAAAAACAGGGAGACTCGCTTGGCGGGCAATACGAAGTGATTGTGACCGGTGTGCCACCTGGACTGGGTTCGTATGTGCAATGGGATCGGAAGCTTGACGGACTTTTGGCGCAGGCAATCCTCTCGATTCAGGCGCAGAAAGCCGTTGAGGTTGGTGATGGTGTGCGAAATGCTGCTACGGTGGGTTCACAGGTTCACGACGAAATTACAGGCAAAAATGGCAAGTATAGCCGGCG
>JBGCEN010000007.1:0-17306 GCA_045106435.1 Rhodothermales bacterium | reverse complement strand
CGTCATCTTTTTGTTTTACTGCCTCAAGCCCCTGGCTAAACGCTTCGATAAAAGGCCAGCTCACAACGCCACGCATTTGATGGGATATCCCCGCGCACTTCTTTGCTGATTTGTCTAGGTCTAAGAAACTGTTAATTGTTTATAATCAGCACTATTTAAATGCAATTGCCCTAGGCTATTGCTGAAATCTTTGGTATAGATACACAATTGATTGAGGATGGGACCTACTTTATAGCAGAGGCCGCAGGAAGCCTTGTGGGATGTGGCGGATGGAGCCGGCGCAAGACATTATATGGCGGCGACCAGATGAAAACGGATGAAGATGATTTGTTAGATCCTGCCATCGAGCCGGCGCGTATCCGGGCTTTCTTTGTCGATCCAGCATGGGCCCGTCAAGGCATAGGCAGTCGCATTATGAAGACGTGCGAAGAAGAGGCCCTCAAAGCAGGATTTATCACCATGAAATTGGCGGCAACCTTGCCAGGAGAGCAGCTTTACAAGCGATTTGGCTATGACGTAATTCGTCGTTACGACCACGTTCTCCAAAACGGACTAAAATTACCGCTCGTTTCTATGCAAAAAAAGTTGAGTTCGTAGTTTTTTGTTTGTTCTTTACAGTAACTTCAAAAAACCTGCTGCAACACACCGCATTTTTATTCACCCTAAAAAAATACCCCCCCTACGTATCAATACCACACCACACTCAAAACTCGCATCAAACCCGACGATATGCGCAGCCTTATCACACAATCAGTTTTACTGCCGGCTCCGGCAGACATTCTCTACAAAATTTATCTGAACTCAGAATTACATTCCGCTTTTACCGGCGGACCCGCAGAAATTCATCCCGAACCTGGTGGCACATTCACTGCTTTTGATGGTGCGCTGAATGGCAAGATGATACACGTTGTAAAGTCCAGACTGGTCGTGCAGTCGTGGCGTTCGGTTTCATTTAACAGTAATGATCCTGATACCACCCTTGTTTTGAACTTCTCTGACGAAGGCGAGCACGGGCGAATAGATATGGTTCATATGGATGTGCCAATGCATGACTACAAAAGCGTGAAAAAGGGTTGGTCCACTTTTTACTGGAATCCCCTTAAGATGTATTTGTCGGAACAGCCGGTTGTCAGTATTTAGTGATCAGTTGTCAGATTTTCTTTCTGATCACTGACAGTCTTAGAACGTAAAACTGTAAAAAACAAAAAGCCCCGATGCGTAATGCATCGGGGCCTTCATCAGGGGTATTTCTTCTGGATTACTTCAGCAAGATCATACGTCCGGTTGAGATGAAGTTTGCATTCTCAGCCTGTGCATTAACCTGATAGAGGTAGATTCCCGAGGCAAGTGACGACGCATCCAACTGAATGCGCTGCGTAGTACCTGCCGCTCTGTTTTCTGCAGGGATGGCCATAACCTGACGTCCCAGCATATCAAATACCTGAACACTAACTGATGCTGCGGAAGGCAGATCGAAAAGCAGTGTTGTGGTTGGGTTGAATGGATTCGGGTAGTTTTCGTAGAGTACAAATTCTCCCGGCACACTTGGGTCCACGTCTTCATTTGCAACACCGCTTACAATTGTCAGTGGCACAAATTCTCCGCCGGCTGCAAGCGCTGCAAAGAGCCCAAAGGCAGCATCTCCATCAGCAGGCGCAAGGAATCCAGAGGCCAACACAACCAACGCTTGGTCAGCAAGCTCAAGCGTTTCAAGTGGTGCATTGTATTGTGCAACCAGTGTTACGCCATCACCTGTCAACAGGTCGAGTGGGTAGTCTGCCAGAGGCACGCTCTGGTAAGGGACAAACGCGCCGAAGGTGGCGTCGTCAGCCAATGTGAGTGCGTCAGGTACAACCACATCTACCGCAGGTGCATCAGATGCACCGTGGAAGATGAGCAGGTCGCTACCGCCGGCAAGTGCTGATTGCTCACGGCCGAAGCTGGCGAACAGATCAAATGCTGTTTCATCTGTTGCGCTTAAAGATCCACTTGCTACGACAACGTAGGTCTGCCCAGCAGTTAAGCCCAATGTTTTCTGGAAAATAGACTCGCTGATATCGGCGCTTGTTGGCGGTGCAATGTCAACTGTGATGTCACCAGAAGGTAGATCCAGATAGCCCGTGGCTGAACGGAACGCCACGTCTTCCAGTTTGGCAAGTTCGGTGCCATCCTGACTTACATAGATGTCAACAGAGCCGGCACCCGGATCAGCAGAGTTATGAATGACCTGAACCCTTGTGCCTGTGGCAGCTGCGAGTGGCACAACTGTACCATCAGCAGTTACCGCGATCAGACCAAAACCCGGGGCATCATCAACCGGTGCGAGGAATCCTGAAGCCTGCACAACAATTGCAGCGCCGTCGAGACTCAATGCGGCCAGCGAAGCAGCGAAAGAACCGACAACCGTGTCGTTGTCTTCAGCCGGCGTAACGTTCAGTACGTAATCTGCGGTGGGTAAAGCAAGGTATCCCTGGTAGTCACCAAAAGCAGCGTCGTCAACCAAAGCGCGAGGTGAACCAAGCGCTGTTACGTCTACCGTTGGAGCGTCAGGTGATCCGTGAAATACGAGTACATCTGTATTCCCTTCTTCGCCTGCAGCTTCCTGCCCCATTGCATTTATAAACAGTCCAAAGGCAGGATCACCGCCTGTTGGGTCGCCAGCGGCTGTAACGATGTACGATTCGCCCTGAATCAAATTAACAGTAGCCGTGAAAACCGGGGTGCTGTTGTCTGCAGCGTCAGCAGCAGTGATATCAATTTTTACGTCTGTAGATGTTTCAGCAGTTGTGCCGGCAGGCAGGTCGATAAACCCGGTAGCAGCCTGGAAAGCAAATTCATCTACTGAAAGCACGTCATTGATGTAGACATCAACCACGGCAGCGGCAGCATAAGGAGAGTTATGAATGACCTGTACACGGGCCGTATTGGTACCGAGCAGCGCTGTTGTGCCATCTGCAAATACAGCGAGCAGACCAAAACCCGGGTCGCCATCAGCCGGCGCAAGAAAGCCTGAAGCAAGTACTACAAGGGCTGCATCAGCTGCACCCGAAAGGTCAGCTACGGCTGAATAAGCAGTTGCAGAACCATCTGCTGTTGTGATATCAATGTCGTAAGCTGCTGGAGGAACAGATACATAATCTGCCGCAAAAGCGCCAAAGGCAATGTCGTCAACAAGGACGCCGGCGCCGCGTGCAGCTACGTCAACCGTTGGGGCATCCGGAGAACCGTGAAACACCTGAAATTCAGCATTTCCACTTGTCCCAGCCGCTTCACTCCCCATCGCATTGATGAAAATATCAAATGCAGGAGAACCACCTGTGGGGTCGCCGGCGGCAACCAGAATGTAGGTTTCATTCTCGGTAAGGCCAGGCGCACCAATTTCTTTGGTAAAAACAGGACTGCTGTTGTCTGCAGCGTCTGCAGCAGTTACATCAATCGTTAATGCTGCGCCGGAAGGCAGATCAAGGTAGCCGGCTGCTTCGCGAAAGTCTAAATCGTCGATTGCAAGCGCGTCATTGATATAGATATCAACCGTTGCTGCTGCAGCATAGGGAGAGTTGTGAATGACTTGCACGCGCGCTGTTTGAGCGAACGTTGGTGCAGCCACCATAAATAAAGCCAGGGTCATTGCCAGCTTCCTGGCATACTGCCCCAGTATGTAAAGTGTATTCGTATCCTTGTTATTCATGAGTAATGGGGAATAAAGGTTAAGACAGACAGATAAAACAGACAGATAAATATGTGCCTCTGCAAACCTTTCGTGCGATCGGTTTTGATAGAGGGTGAGAACCCATCATGATGATCAGCCATGATGTCATTTCTCTTGAATCACAAGCAGAGATCAGTGCTTGTGATTAATTAAAGCATCCTTAGAACACGAGTCGCTTGGCTGATGACTACAAGCCGGGCAAGAATTGAGGACGCAGCGTAATTTGCAAGCGTTGCAGGATAGCAGAACGGCTATGCCATTAAGAGGAAGATGCATTATTTTCTATCCTGATAACCCTGATAAAAATTCTGTATTATCGGAAGGAACGCCCCTTTGTTTATACCCAATCTTCAAGTATGCGAAATTATATAACTTTGCTGACACTCGTGTTAGGGCTTACTTCAGTTGCGCCGGCGCAAGCACAACTTCAATCACCAGAAAACTTTTTAGGCTATGCGCTGGGTGAGCGATTTACATTTCATCACCGCGTCATCGATTACTTTGAACATGTAGCAGCCGAGTCCCCGCAGGTCGTCATCGAACAATACGGAGAGACGTACGAGGGCCGGCCACTGATCACCGCCTACATCGCATCTCCGGAAAACATGGGCCGGCTGGAAGAAATCCGTATAAACAATTTACGGCGCGCAGGACTTGAGTCGGGTGAAATGACTGATGCATCTGCCTCGATTGTATGGCTTGGATACAATGTACACGGCAATGAATCGGTGAGCATGGAAGCCTCAATGAAGACCCTGTATGCGCTGGTTGATCCGTCGAATGCAGACTCAAAATCGTGGCTGGAAAATACGGTGGTCATCATGGATCCGTGTTTAAATCCCGATGGCCGCGACCGGTATGCCAACTGGTACAATCAGACCGTTGGAAGATTTCCCAATGCATTGCCGGAAGCCCGCGAGCACAGAGAGCCATGGCCGGGGGGCAGGGCAAACCACTACCTTTTTGACCTGAATCGGGATTGGGCCTGGATGACCCAGCAGGAATTACAGGCACGGGTGCCGCATTACAACAAATGGATGCCGCAGGTGCATGTAGATTTCCACGAGCAAGGCGTTAATTCTCCTTACTTTTTTGCGCCGGCAGCAGAGCCCTACCACGAAGCAGTAAGCGACTGGCAACGCGAATTCCAATCAATGATCGGCCGGAATCACGCCAAGTATTTTGACGAAGCCAGTTGGCTCTATTTCACCCGTCAGGTATTTGATCTATTGTATCCAGGGTATGGCGATACGTGGCCAACATTTAACGGCGCAATTGGCATGACCTATGAACAGGCCGGCAGCGGCCGGGCAGGTTTAGGCATTATCACGGAAGAAGCTGATACCCTCACATTGGCAGACCGCATTGCACATCACCATACAACCGGCCTGTCAACCGTTGAAATTACAGCAGTGAATAGCGAACGCGTATTACAGGAGTTCAGTCAGTTTTTTCAGAAGGCCCCAGAAGGCCCCTATGGCACGTATGTTATTAAAGGCCTCTCAGGGTCTGACGTAGGTGCTGAATTTATGCGCTATCTGGATGTACAAGGCCTGCGCTACGGCTTTGCTTCTGAGGCGTCCACTGCATCGGGTTTTCATTATGAAACAGGCGAGACGAGGCAATTTGATATAGAAGAAGGCGATATGGTCCTGAATGCGCAACAACCCAAATCTACCTTGTTGCGTGTATTGCTTGATCCCAAGCCAGTACTGTCCGATTCGCTGGCGTACGACGTTACTTCATGGGCACTGCCTTACGTATACGGATTAGACGCCTATGCGCTGGAAAAAGCGCCGGCCCGAAGAAGAGCCGCCGCCGCCGTTAAAACCCAGGCACAACCTGTTGCTCAGGCAAGCATTACAATTGCCGGCGCCGCAAAACCATATGCCTATTTGGTTGAGTGGGAAAGTTTTGAAGATGCACGCTTTCTGGCTGCGCTGTTTCAGAAGGATATCAAACTGCGCTATGCCGAAAAACCCTTTGAAGCCGGCGGCCATGCATACAAAGCCGGCACGCTCATTATCACGCGCACGGGCAATGAGCACATGGGCAGCACTTTTGACGCCTTCGTAAAAGAGACCGCGGCTACGCACAATCAACCCCTCCATGAGGCCACAACCGGTATCGTATCGAAGGGCGCAGATTTTGGCTCAGGCGACGTTCCTTTCCTGAAAAGACCTAAAGTAGCGTCATTGATTGGATCCCCCATGAGCTCACTGGCCTCCGGTGGGATCTGGCACTATTTTGATCAGCAGCTTGGTTTTCCGGTAACCTTGTTAAATGCCGACGGATTTGATCCTGATGACCTTGAAGGCTATGATGTTTTGCTGTTGCCCAGTGGCAGCTACAGTGCAGTGCTTTCTTCCAATGTATTAAGCGATCTACGCGACTGGATTCGGCAGGGCGGCCGGCTTGTAGCATTTGAAAGCGCAACGGCATTTTTGGCTGGCAAAGAAGGATTCAACCTCGAAAAAAAGGAGGAGAGCGAAGCTGAAGAAGATTCATTGCTTCACGCGCAACGCAGGTATGAAGACCGCGAAAGACGCGGTATTTCTGACGAGATTCCTGGTGCCATCTACCGCGTCAACCTGGACAATTCGCATCCGCTCGCGTTCGGTTATCCGGATGTTTATTTCACCATGAAGCGAAACACCAATATCTATGCATACCTTGAGAACGACAGAGACTGGAATGTTGGAGTCATTCCCGAAGATGGTCATCTTAGCGGATTTGTAGGCGCAAATGTAAAAGAAGACCTGAAAGAAGGTATGGTGATCGGTGTGCAAAGAATGGGACAGGGCGATGTTGTTTATTTTGCAGATAACCCGTTGTTCAGAGGTTTCTGGTACAACGGCCGGCTCCTGGTTGCAAATACCCTGTTTATGAAATAGATCAAATGAACTGCAGAATGTAGTATGTAAAACAGCAGAACTGCAGAAGTATCTCAACTTCAAACCAATCAACATTCCTTCTGCTGTTCTGCCGTTTTACATGCTACAGTTTTACATTCCCTCCCTCCTCAACCTCAGATACAATGCACAACGCCCCCCCTTCTACCTGGCAAAAAGCAATGTTGCTGGTTTTAGCACTTCCATTGCTCATCGCAGCGTACAGCATGCAAGCACCTGCAGAAGCTGAGCAACCCAATGTCGTCGTAATCTTTACAGACGATTTGGGATACGGAGACCTTGGCGTCTATGGACACCCAACAATCCGAACACCACATCTGGATAACATGGCCCAGGAGGGCATGAAGTTTACCCAATTCTATTCAGCTTCTTCGGTGTGTACACCAAGCCGTGCTGCACTTTTAACGGGCCGGCTCCCCATTCGCAGTGGGATGACAAGCGACAAACGACGCGTGCTGTTTCCTGACTCCAAATACGGTATTCCAGCAGAAGAGATCACCATGGCTGAGGCATTGAAGGAACAGGGTTATGCCACCGCGGCAGTTGGCAAATGGCACCTGGGCCACCTCCCTGCTTATCTCCCCACAAACAATGGTTTTGACAGCTATTTCGGCATTCCTTATTCCAACGACATGGACCGGGTTGCAGGAGGCGAGTGGCGCTCTATATTTTGGGATCCCAAACCCGAGTTCTGGAATGTCCCGCTGATGCGTGATGAAGAGATTGTCGAACGGCCGGCAGATCAATACACAATTACCAGGCGCTATACGGAAGAGTCTGTTGCCTTCATCAAAGAAAACAAAGACGGACCCTTTTTCCTTTATCTGGCGCACAGCTTGCCGCATACACCGTTGTTCACAGACGAGGCTTTTTCAGAGGTGAGCCGGCGGGGTCTGTATGGTGATGTTATAGAAGAAATAGACTGGAGCGTAGGGCAAGTGCTCAATGCATTACGCGAAGAAGGCTTGGCCGAGAACACCCTCGTTTTCTTTACCAGCGACAATGGTCCCTGGCTTGTGTTTGACACCCACGGTGGATCCACGGGCTTGTTGCGCGGGGGCAAAGGCATGACCTGGGAAGGGGGTATGCGCGAGCCCGGCATTGCCTGGTGGCCCGGCACGATACCGGCAAATACGGTACAGATGGAAGTGACCAGCACCATGGATCTCTTCCCTACTGCACTGGCGCTCGCCGGCGCAGAAGTACCAACGGATCGGATTATCGACGGCCGAAACCTGTTGCCGCTACTCAAAGCAGAATCAACAGAAGCTGTGCGAGATGTATACTATTTCTACCGGGGCACACGGCTCTATGCCGTCAGGAAAGGCCCGTGGAAAGCTCATTTTATGACAGAGTGGGAATACTCATCGGATAACGAATACACGGAGCATGATCCCCCACTGCTTTTTCATCTGGATCATGATCCATCGGAAAAGTATAACATCGCTGAAAAACATCCTGAAGTTATTGAAGAGATCAACGCCGTTGTAGCAACACACAAAGCCAACATGGTTGCACGTCCGGATCAGCTGGCCGCAAGGATTGGAGATGAATAGTACTCTGTCAGCAAAATTAATAGAGTTTGCTGACAGAGTACTATTGTAGTGTTGAGGTTCATGTGCACGAGAAGTACAAAGGGTTCGAAGAGTACGAACACGTCTGTTTTCAGTTAATTCGTACTTTTCGTACGCTTCGTACCATGCAAAGTCGATGCTTCATTTCCTGTTGCATACAAAACCCTGAACGTTGAACACCAAACCCGGAACGAGTCACGGATAAAGCGATAGCGTATCCGTGACTCCACGTAGCAGCATCCTTGAAACTATGAAATTCAAAAAAATAGGCCAACGCCTCGCTGTTTGCCGGCTTGGCCCAGATGCGCAAATTCCAGCCAACATCACCAGCATCTCTTTTCTATCCATCACCCGGACAGAAGATGAGCTATCCATCGTGTTACCCGAGACGCTGGCAAATAGCGCTTGGGAAATTGAACCGGGATGGCAAGGATTAAAAATCGAAGGCCCCCTGGATTTTAGTATGGTTGGTGTAGTGGCAAAGATCAGCGCCCCGCTGGCAGACGCCGGCATACCAATTTTTGTCATTTCAACGTTTGATACCGACTACCTTTTAACAAAGGATGTGCACTTTGAGAACGCTTGCAAAATCCTGAAACAGCAAGGTCATAGCATATTGGCGGAATAGGGACCGGCCTATTTAACAACTCAAATATCAATAAAAAAGAATAATTTTTCGGGCCAGTCAGCCGGCGTTTCGAATAGAGAGTGGGTCTTATAAGGTGCATAAAGCGATACAAAAGTATCACATGCTTGTGTCTTACTGATACCACAGCACGCTCAAATTGTCTTTGCACTATTAATTTTCAATGAAGCAAATCGTGTAATAAACATTCGCTTAACAGGAATGGATACCCCGACATGCTGCACTTGCTCAGTGCAATTTTTGATTAAAATGCAAAGGATAATAAAAACAGAAATTAGCTCAAACGGCCTTGATGACCGTTTTTAAGCAGTTTATTATCCAGAAGAGATTGATTTGAGCGTAGTACAGGCAAAATACATGGACCATTAAGTGTATGGTGAAGTACTACGGCGTACTGCAATTTACCGGCACAAAGATCCTTAAAATATCCTTGTATAAAAGTTCTTAATTTCTTAGAAGAACTTTTTGGAATATTTGTTGATCATATTTATCACGAGGTTGCGTCTTTTTCGTATCAGTCCCTCGTGTACACTACCTAGGTAGTTTTATAAAGCAGATTATTGTTAGCATATCGCAAGACTTAACCATTGTCCCATCTCTTGCTTTTCATGGTGTGCAAACCCTAATCAATCATAGGTGATTCTTGTAATCACTCTCTTTTCAACCTCTGATGCGTGGGTCAATGAGGTTCGTTCGCATACTACCTGATTCCCACGGATCCGGATAAATTAAGCACCCTGAGCTTTCAGAACATGGAAGAGCATCCTATTACTTCTGTGCTGAAATTCTTTCTGCTCTCGCTCCTGGCACTTCTGGTTCTGGTATCGAGCGGGCTGCTGTATAGAATGTACGAGCAGAACAGGGTAACTACGACCACGAAAATAAATACCGAAGGAGGCATTGACCTGCTCGGTAATGTGATGCTCGGTGGAGAGGAGCAATGGGTTTTAATCCGCGGTAAGAAGCAAACAAATCCTGTTCTGTTGTACTTGCATGGCGGCCCCGGCTCGTTCATCATTCCAAGAGCGCGAGAATTTGGTACCCTCCTTGAAGAAGACTTTGTTGTTGTCTATTGGGATCAGCGCGGCTCAGGCAAATCGTATCGCTCCGGTGTACCCGTCAATTCAATGAATCTGGATCAGTTTATTTCTGATACCCGTGAATTGGTTGACGTGCTTAAACAACGATTTAATGTCCCCAAAATCTACCTCGTAGGAAACTCCTGGGGCGCTGCACTGGGTGCCTTAACTGTTGAGCGCTACCCCGAACTGTTCTATGCCTATGTCGGTACCGGACAGTTGGTCAATACTGCAAGGGCCGAAGCCATCTCCTACGAATTTACGCTTAACGAAGCGAAAACAACGCAGAACAGAGAGGCAATCAAAGAGCTCACCCAAATGGGTCCTCCGCCTTGGGACTACAATACCATGACAAAGCACCGCAAGTGGCTACGTCGGTTTGGTGGAACGATTTACGAAGAGAAAGAATCAGCCAATAGCTTTCTTTCTGACTTCATGGGCAAGATGTTGTTGAGTCCTGAGTATTCTCTCATGGAGATTGTAGAGAACAGCATGGATCCAAACTTTGCTGTCAGAAATCTTTGGGATGATATCGCCGGCATCGACCTGTTCGAACAAGTGCCCAGTATAAATGTGCCTGTATATTTCATCGCCGGCCGGCATGATTACAACACGCCTTCAGAGCTGGTTGAAGAGTATTATGAAAAACTCGATGCCCCCAAAGGCAAACACCTGATCTGGTTCGAGAATGCCGCACACATGCCTGAGTTTGAAGACCCGCAGCAGTACTACAAAATCATGGTTGATTCCGTGCTTGCTGCCACCTACCCGACTGTAGAGCAACAATAGGCTATTCGGGATTTCTCTGTTTTAATAGACGATCTTTATTAGACAGCCTATATTAAGTCGTAACTGCCTTCTTCACTTCTTTGCCCCACGCACGAACAAGGCCATCTGACATAGATGCAACTTTTACCCACACTTAGCGAAGTATAGTTGAAATAGTTGTTTGGTTGAATATCATTTTGCTGTTCTGGATTTGCAGGAAAAGTCTATGCCACCAGATTTCGGAAACCCAAATATTGTATTAGGCATCATCGGTGCCGGCGCTGCGCTTGTTTACTTCGTGTACACGCTGCAGATGCGCATGAACATCTTCAGCTTCTTGCTGGATAATGTTAAGACCTCTCCCGAAGAGCGGTCCGCTGACTTGTTGCAGCGGTACCATCAGGAGAGTCAACAATCGCAGACAAAGGTACGCAGTGTTTCGGACGCGAGTCCACGATTACAAATGCTCCGGGCGGCCCAAAAAGATGGAGCCGTCCTCTGTTTTGTTGTGAACAAGGGAGGTACGGCAATAAACCTGAGCGTCGAAACTGCCGGCGATGTCGACGCACGCATTGAGCCAGCCAACATGCTCGCAACAGATCAAACAGCGAGCATTACGTTAACCAACACCCACACCGCACAAGGCCGGCTGCAGTTTCAGCTTTCCTACGACGACTCAATGGGTATGCGGGTTATGCGCAGCTACAGCTACTCAGGCCAAGAGCGCAAATTTATAGAATTCTAGACGAACCACAGTTAAATCGTAACTCGTCCCGAGGTGAGCGCACTCTCCTTGCCTATACCCCTTCGAAATTAGACATTCCTTGCTCGACATTCGAAACGTTGTCCAAAAAGGACAACGTTGAGCTTAGCCCTGCGGCCTGGCAATCAACAACCCATCCTCTTTTTCAATGCGCACAATCTGGTTGATGCCATCGATATTCAAGGCATGCGCAAGGTCTTCCATGTACAAATGAGGATGCTCATCGCTCGAGTATTTCAAGACCTCCTTGCCAGACAAGATCACTTTACGCACCGCATCGTGGTCTGTTTTTCTACCTTCCAACAGGTTGCGGAGGTAGATCCCGCATAGTTCATCTTCATCGGCACGTTCTTTTGCTGCAAGTCCCATAGCAACAATGCTAACCAATGCCGGCGCATCTTCCTGAATAGCCTTTACCGTTGCCTGCGCGTTTGCGAGCGAGCATCCATAAATACGGTCTGCGTTGGATGCAGCATTCACACCCACGGTGCCGGCGCGCGTAGAATGCGCCATCACTTTACCCCTAATCACTTTGCCGTTTTGCTCAGCGGTTGCCAACTCATGAGGAGAGTTGCCAAAGTCGTAACCCTCAGGCGGAACGCCGCCAACTTCTCCTGCACAGAAATCTGCTTTTCCCTCAGCGCGCAATGCAAGGGCATCATCCGGATCTGCAAAAAAAACAATTTTAGATACACCATTTTGAAATGCAACGGATGCTGTGGTAAATGCCCGGAAGACATCAACGATGATAACCGTTCCTGTTGCTTGCTGTGCCCCTTCTAACAGACTATGAATTTTAATTTCCACGTTTACTCTTTTTTGTTTGCTGTTTATTGATTATCGGTTCATTGATAACCTGAAGATTGATTAATAGTTTTCTGTGATCGGTTTCCAGTTTTCAGTTATTTTGATCTGAAGACTGAGAACTGATCACTGAAAACTTAAAAAAACCTCCTCCAGCCAGCATGTCAAGAGTTGTATGTATCACAGGAGCGTCGTCGGGATTTGGATCAGCGTTGGCATCTCTATATGCCGGCAATGGAGACGCTGTGGCATTACTGGCAAGACGCAAGGATCGGATAGATGGGTTGGCTGCACAACTACGTGCAGAAGGCGGGAAGGCCATGGCAATTTCTTGCGATGTCACAGATAGAGCAGTAGTGCACGATGCGATCAGGCAATGTGAAAGCGAGTTTGGTCCTGTTGATCTCATGATTGCCAACGCCGGCGTCGCCATGCGTACAAAGGCAACAGGCTTTGATGCTGAAGTGGTTCGTAAAACGTTTGAGGTGAACCTTTTTGGCGTTGCGCACTGCTTCGAGGCTGTATTGCCGGGTATGATTGCTCGAAATAGCGGCCAGTTGGTGGGCATCAGTAGTCTGGCTGGCTATCGAGGAGTGCCTGGCGCGGTGGCCTACTGCTCAAGCAAAGCCGCATTAAACAACATGTTGGAAAGCCTGCGTGTTGAACTTCATAAGACAAACATTGATGTAACAACCATTTGCCCGGGATATGTAAAAACAGAAATGACATCAGAGGTTGAGACTCCGATGCCATTTCTGTTAGAACTTGATGACGCTGCCAGGCGCATCTATCGTGCAATTGATCGTTCAAGAAGCGAATTTGCCTTTCCCTGGCCCTTGGCTTTTCTTGCAGGTTTTGGTCGCCTCGTACCCAATGCCATTTATGATCGCCTGGCATCATATTTCAGTATTTGAAAATGGGTGCGGGTAGGGGGAGATTCATGAATCTCCCCCGCGTGCGATGCGACCCTTTACGAAACCACCTCACATTCGACATTCTGCAACGTTTCATCCCAACAGGCTTTTTCTCCGTTGTTGTAATCGTCTGCTATCAATGAACCGGCGCCTGTTACTGTATCCCATTCAATGAAGTGCTTGCCACCATGGGGGCCCGTAAGATCCAACGTGACCTGATCGTTGTAATGATTCACAATGGCTGCAGTGCCGCCAATCTCTTCTACATCTTGCGGTATATTAAATGAGAGCGTCTGCCCTGCTTCATCGTTGATCTCATACGCGCCATCCATAACTTGCTGTGAGCCTGCTTCTGTGGGGAAATATACCTGAAAGGTGCCTTCATCAGCATCCGTATACGTTCTTGCACTATACAGCAGGAAGTTTTCGAAAGTCACACCGGTTTCATCAACCACGCCAGTGACTTTCATCTGCCAGTCAACAAAGTTGTCGGCAATTTGTGCTTTCAGGGCAATGCCGTAGAGCTGGCCGTCAACCAGTGTATCTGCTGCCCAAACAAACGCGTTTTCATTGTACACCGGGGGGACATGCTGAATTGCTGCTGTAAGTTCAAAAGGCACTTCCAAAATGGCTTGCCCAATATAGGTAGCAACGCCGGCCCGAACGGTTGCTGAAAGCCAGTTGGTATAGGCCGCACTGTTTTTATTTGCCGGCGTTTCCTGCTGAAAAATATCCAGGTTGAGTGCAAAAGCCTCTTGCGGAATCACGGCCGGCGCTTGCTGATCTTCCGTCTTGGGATCAACAGTATCACAGCCTGTAAAGGTAATGATTAAAAGAAGCAGCAGGGCTATTTTTTGGATAGATGATGTATCATTCATTGCTTTATGTAGTATTGTTACATTGTTAGAATTGAGGTGACATTTGTTAATGCGCAAAAGCCGGAAGGAATTACCCTGTGACGAATGTACTTTTATAAAAACAGCTGATATATGGGGTAGAAACCCACTCGATGTGTATCTTTAGCTAAAGCTGGATTTACCTTTTCAAAGTAAATGGAAGATCGTTGGACACAGATTAGAACGCTTTTCAGGGAGGCCCTCGAGTTAGAGCCGGCCCAGTGGGAGCAGTTTCTCGAATCCAATTGTCCAGACGTCCAGATGCGCGAGAAGGTCTTGTCCATGTTGGCGGCCTACGACGAGGATGATACCTTTCTGGAGCATCCGGCAGCAGAAGTAGGTCCGGGCGCTCCACAGCGCAATACAACAACACAACTTGTCGGCACCCGCGTCGGCCCCTATGAAATCAAACGCTCCATCGCACGCGGTGGCATGGGGGTGGTTTTTGAAGCGCTGGATACCAGACTTGACAAGATTGTCGCACTCAAGATGATGAGCCCGGCGCTAGTGCAGGACCCTTCATTCAGACAACGATTTGAGCAAGAAGCCAGAACACTGGCACGCCTGGAAGACCCCCATTTTGTCCGGGTAAATGCGCTGATCGATGAAGGCCCTAACACCTTTATCGTGATGGAGTATGTTGATGGGGTGACGCTGGCACAACACATCAGAAAACGCGGCAGCTTATCAGGTAAAGAGGCAATTACGGTAGGACTCCAGTTGTTGCAGGCATTAAGCAAGGCGCACAGGCAAGGCATTGTTCACCGCGACCTCAAGCCTAGCAACATCATGCTGACCAAAAATTACGAAGGCCGGCTACTCGTTAAGGTGCTCGACTTTGGGATTGCCAAGAACATCCTGCCAGATGGCAGTCAGACACGAACGATCGGGGCCGTGGGTACGTTGTTTTACATGTCTCCAGAGCAGGCGCGTGGCCTTCCGACAATTGATCATAGAACAGATTTATATTCGCTGGCAGTAACGCTCTATGAAGCCGTATCCGGAAATCTGCCGTTTGACACCACGGCTGATGAGTACACGGTGCGCCGGCAAATTGTCGAAGGTCAGGTAATACCGATTGCCAAAAGGCTGCCCAAGCTGGAGCCGGCATTGGCCAGTATTTTATCCAAAGCCCTTTCTACCAGCCCGGAAGAACGTTTCGCGGATGCAGAGGAAATGCGCCAGGCGTTATTGGTCGCCATGAATGAAATACGCGAGGCTTCCAAGGCACCAGCAACTACCGACAGACCACCCGTTCAAAAGACCCCGGCAGCACAACCCATCATTCAACAGCCTGCTACTCAACATGCTGAGCAGAAAAAGCCATTTACCGCAGTGCTTGGCATTGGGTTGATCGCCATATTTCTGGCAGCTGCATTTTTTATCTACAATAGATTTTATACGGCTACACCTGATACCCCAGCGATTGCATTTGTAGATCAGGAAAGTGATTCAACATCGGTGCAGCCACCCGGTACGATACCTGACACAGTAATACCAGAAGCAGCAATACCAGACGCACCAATATCAGACACTGTAGCGAGCAGGCCTGGAGCTGAAACGATCTTACTCGCCGGCAACAGCAATCCGGACGTAAATGCCAATGAAACCGCTGGAGCAACCGAACCGCCGGAAGTAGTAAAAAATCAACCAGAAAACACAATCCCGCAAGACCCGGGCAATAACGATGGCACCTTGCTGGCCGCCATTGATCCTGTTTCAATAGAGGATGCCACTGTGGATAATGGAGCGGATGATAATGGAACAGATACGTCAGAAACTCCGGAAGACTCCGTCATTCAGCAACCCGTGGCGCCGGCGTTGACTGGCGTACTTTCTATTCGTTCCCCGCAGACAGGCAGGACCTACGTAAACAACGTGCTTCAGGAAGATCAAATCATTAATATTGAGACGTTGACTATAGGTACGCATACAGTTCGAGTTGAGAATAGTGAATTTGGGATGTGGGCTTGCCAGTGGAATGTAACAACCGATCCGAATCAATTTGTCAATGTAGACTTTGAAACGTCTATCGCAACCACAATCGTAGCCGAAGATATCGGAACAGGGAAATCTGTAGCTGGAAGTATTTATGTTGATGGAGAACAAACAATCTATTCTACACCACAAAAGGTTGTATTGAACGCGGGTTTGCGCAAAGTAGAGATTCGCGCAGTAGGCTACGAGCAGGAAGAGGCAGTACTCGATAAAGAAACTAGTTGTTTTCAAAAAGTAGGAGATGCCATAAATGTACATCCTGCCCATATTGAAGAACGTGCTCCTAGAATTATAGTACGCATGCGGAAGATTGATTGACTTCTAATTCAAATAGAGAAGAGGGCATAGAGGGAAGGGATTTGTGCTTCAAAGACACGATTTAAACCCCAAAAAGCACCTACTCTCTTCCCGTCTCCCTTTCCTCTCTTCAAATACATGCACTGAAAAACTCATTGTTTGAGACAAAAAGCTACAACATTGAAAATAAACAGCTGCTCCACCGGGCACTTTCTATCTAAAATTGCGCATTGACAGGTAACAACTTTTTATAACAGGTCTATCCAAAATGAAAAACTGTCGATATACACCGAAAAGCACCCCCTTCTCGCCCCGCGTTCTGGGCACGTTACTGGTGCTGTTCTTTTTGAGTGTCACGAGCCTATCTGTTGCACATGCGCAGAATGACCCCTGCCAGAACATTGTATCCATTGCCACAAAAGAGTATCAACAAGGCTATTTTGACGAAGCGAGCATCCGATTAAAGACGTGCATCGATCGGAAGACGTTGACTGCGCAGCAAGAGAAAGAAGCATATTTGCTGCTTGGGCAGATTTTTTATGCAAATCTTGAACTGGAAAAAGCGCGTGATTCAGTGCGCACGCTGCTAGAGCAAGATCCATCTCTTCAGCTTGATCCACAAGAACACAAACGTGGGTTTATAGATTTGGTGGACGAGGTCATGAAAGAGATGGATACACAAGCTGCGGTACCGCCACCAACACGCAGAGGCGGATTTTGGCTTAGCTTTGGATTAGGGCCAGGGGAAGGTAACATTCGCTGCGATTGCCCGCTTGTCAATGTAGTACTTGATGAAAATGACCCATGGAAAGGGGGAGCCGGCGGCAGTTTTTATCTTGCCCTGGGCGGTACCATTGGCCCGAAGCTCCAGATTGGTGCAGAAATCAACCAGTGGGCCCGAGCTGTTGATGGAAACAACCGAACATCCTCCATTGCTTTCCTGTCC
>JBGCEN010000006.1:0-5480 GCA_045106435.1 Rhodothermales bacterium | reverse complement strand
TCGTTCAGGTCTTCGATTAATTTTAAGATGTTTTCCCGTTCCTTGTCAGAGAGGGCTTCTTTCTTGACCAGTGTTTGTATCAAGGCCGCTGATGAGCCGTTAAATGCCTGGTCGACGAGATTTGTGATGAGCGTTTGCTGCACATCCTCTTGTGTTCGGGCAGCGGAGTATACATAGGTTGCGCCGTCCTTTTTATAAGAGAGATAGCCTTTGTCTGACAATTTTTTCATCACGGTCATAATTGTAGTATAGGCCACTTTTCTTGATACCAGGATGCGTTCCTGAACTTGCGCAACAGTCGCCGACTCTAGATGCCATACGTGTTGCAGAACTTCCATCTCTGTTTCTCCCAGAGGGGTCAGTGTTTTTCGCTTCATTATCAATTGGTCTGATTTACTATTCATGTAATACTATCAATATAGTATATTGAATTGCGTTTTCCAAATACTCTTTAGAACTTGTTGGATTTCTTCTTTGCCAAAGCGCCTTGGGCAGGGTTTAATCCAGCACATCGCCTGGCTGATGAAGTGCTTCTTTAGATTTGCTTATCTTCAACTTCCTACCAAAAGCATGGTATGCAGATGAATGTATCCTTTGACGTGAATGATGCTTCACTACGGCACGAATTCATCAATGATCAGATGCTGGAAGTGCTGAATCGACTGGACGAAGATACGCCGGCGTTATGGGGACGCATGTCTGCTCAGCACATGCTTGAGCACCTCATCTGGACATTCAACGTATCGATCGGAAGGGCAGCGGGGCGCTGCGATTTTACGAAAGCACGTCAGCGCATCATGAAGCAATTTATTTACACAAATATGGCAACACCGCATCAGTTTGAGAATCCCTTGTTGCCGGCGCATCCCTTGCCGATGGAATTTGCAGATATAAATGCGGCAAAATTGGCACTCTCAAAAGCGGTCACCGCATTCTCTTCGTACTATTTGGCAAATCCTGAAGCAGAACACATCCATCCTTTATTTGGTAGATTGGGAAGAGAGGACTGGGAGCGTGTACATTATAAACATTGCTTTCACCATCTCTCTCAATTTGGACTCATTTCTCAAGATGCCCATATCTAACACTGATGGAAACTGCTGAAAAAACTGGCATCGAGACCGCACCCATTCTGGACGAAGGATGTCAGAATTGCGGGAAAGCCGTGATGGGCGCCTTATGCTGACCATGATTGTACTTTATGCGTTATTTGATCCCAATTTAAATGTTATATAACCAATAGTCCTGTCAGTATTGAGTAACGCCCACGTAACAATGCGAATTAAGGGTAGAAAAAGGAACTGATACCATCTGGCTAGCAGTATGTCATCCCGACGAAAGGAGGGATCTTTGTGAAATGACAGGCTCAGATCTGCTGCATGGTTTCACTTCGCGAAGATCCCTCCTGGCGTCGGGATGACCTGGGGGGTGCGGGGAGGCAGGACGAAAGCAGGGATGACAAGATTGGTGGTTTTGCCAGAATTCAGGCTTTTTAACTCTTGAATCGCATTCATATCTGATCATACATCCTTCTCAGGAGAGAACAGTTCAGTCATTTGAGCCGGCGTTAAATCAAACCTGGCGATTTAGCTAAGTTGCACTTAACACATTACGGTCTCTAAATCGTTTGAAATAGCCATTGTGAGCTATAATCATTGAAAGGAGCCTTCAAAAACTGACCGGACCATTGATAACCCAGGTTGGGTGGTATAAAAGAGGGGGGGATTTTAGTACTTAGTGGTTTTCGATATGGAGATAACCAAGGCGTCTGAATGGATCCTGGTTTTGAGTCCGAAAGAATAAGTGTCACTCGCCGGCGCTTAAAATGACTCTATTTCATAGTGTACCATTTCTCTTTGAATTACCCAGTCAGGAAGCTCGGAATATGACTCTCCATAATAATATGCATAGCTATCCTGCACTTTTTCTTCCCATCCATCATCAAGTTGGTTGATAAACGGCGCAAGATTCTCCGGGGCATACTTCACTTTGCCTTTTTCCGTATTGTATTCTTTCCACCTCATCAATGCGCTTACATGTATTTTTGCATTATCAGGAATTGGACGATAGTCGCCATATTTTTTTGTTGTAAAAGATGCGATCAAGCGATCAAGAAGCACCCAGAAACCATTCAGGGAGTTATGTAAAATTCCTTTGGGATCAGGGGGCTGGACCATTTCATTATATTCTTCAGGTAGTGCCAGAAAGGAGTCGTGCTCAATACTCCTGGACATGTTTTCCTTTTCAATTTGCTCCTTTACACCAAGTGTCTCCAAACATTTATTCTCGTCAATTTTAAGCCCCAGTTGTTGCGCTTCATGTAGCATCCATTCAAGGGCGATTTTAGAGAGGCCACTTTCTTCTTCAGTATATCCGCCGCCCACATCGGAGTGAACACCGGCAAACCAGACCTCTTTCACATCTTGATCTTCTGCCCCTGCAGGTGTTTGCCATAATTCTACAGGGAATTTGATTCGTCGTTCGTCGATGCTGATTGCATGGCGAACATGTGCCACGTCGGGGTTACGAGATGCACTGGGGAAGGGATTGCTGTTTGAAAGCCATCCAACAGAGGCTACGGTGTCCCAAATACCCAGGAAGTGCGGCTTGCAGGTACTGCCAAAGGTTGCTTTGAATAATTTCGTTGACACAGCTTCTTCTTCGCTTTTCCAGCTGTTTTGATACATACTCAATGCCAGGTCTACCAGGTTATCATTCCCTTTTTCCAACAATCCACATCGATTCAAAACGCCGGCGAGTGCGCATACTGTATAAGCTCCTCTGCTAAAACCAAATAAGAACACCTTGTCTCCTTCCTCATAATGATTCATTAAGTACTGATATGCTTCCTTAATATTATGATGAATCCCGGATCCTATCGCGAGCCCCATGACCTTTGTAATGGTTTTTGAGATGCGCGTCAGTGCATTTTGCGAGCCCGAAGTCCCAACACCCGGATCATAGAATACACACTGTCCTCCAAGGTCCTTCTTAATACTACGAACCAGTTTGACAACATTGGTATGGTCTGGACCAATCACATTTCCGGTACCATCGCAGCAAATGACAATGTTTTTACCAATTGAGTCAGCGTACGACATATTTTTTTCCGTTTGAGTGGGTGGGATGGGTTTTTATTGACGTTGTTCGCTTACTGATTCTCACAAGAATTTTAGCGTAAGTGGCTCAATAAAGTTTTCTTGAGTAAAAAATACAGGAATTGAACAAGAGTTGGGAGGACGGATTTAGCGTTCAATGTTTTGTGGTTAGATGAGACTTTGCAATTGGATTCGTGAATAGGTATCTGGTTGGACGGATACAATAGGCGAGCTATGAGATTTATTCTGGAGAAGAAATCTCGTACGTGTAGTGATGTGCAAGCTTCGCCGGCGGGGTGCCCAGGAGGTATCGTATCCAGAGATAGGCATTCAGTAATTGCTGTTTAGCCAGACCGTTTTTTTCAAAGCGTCGTGCTGCGGTTACTACATAGGCGTGTAAATAGGCAAATTCCCCTTTTTTTGTGAGCCGGCTGACCAAGTCCAGGTCTTCGAAAATAGGAATAGATGCGAAGCCCCCTATGTGTTCGAATAGTTCAGTCTGCACAAAAAGACTTCTGTCGCCAAAGCTAAAGCGTGGAAACTGAAATCGGGTAAAAAAGCTATAGGTGCTGAGTAGTGGGGAGGAGGTGTCAAATTTCAATCGGAAGTTACCGGCAACTGCATTATCTGCTACTGCTTGTCGTATAAGGTGCAATGCATTGGGGGGGAGATGGGTGTCGGCATGCAGAAAGAGCAACACATCCCCTCGCGCATCAGCTGCGCCGGCATTCATCTGGCTGGCGCGGCCGCGTTGTGTAGGAATTACACGGGCATACATGCCGGCTTTGTTGCAGGTATCATCTGCTGACCCCCCATCAGCCACAATGATCTCGAATGGCTGTTCCTGTATTTGCAAGGCCGTCAGTGTATGCTCGATGCATGCAGATTCATTCAGGGTAGGGATAACAATCGAAATCAGCACAGATAATAATGGTGGTTATAAGGAGACTACCAGAACATCTGCTTCATACAGAAAACGGAGCCTCCTGATTTTAAAAATTCACTTGTATCCACTTCTATGGGGATAAAGTTTGCTTCCTGCAGCATACGTACCGTTTCAGTACATCCACGCTGAATAATGACGTGTTTTTGATCAGGACAATGTGCATTACACGCGAACAACTCGCGGGATTCATCTTCTGGGCAAGCAATAACCTGCTCGAAAACATGATATATCAAATCCAGACTTTGTTTAGTGAAGGCGCCTGGGTAAATCATTACAGCCTGAGGCGTTAAAACACTAAAGCAGGTATCCAGATGATAGAAATCAGCGGAAGATAATTCTAACGCAATAACATTAATATCGAGCAGTTGTGCAATTTTTTCATAGATATTCAAGTCTGTTCGATACCCATAGCCGCCCCAGAGAAGTTTGTGACCTGGATGCCAGATGGCGTCACCCATGCCTTCAAAGTCGGAGCCATTGTTCGTTTGTACTGAATGGAGGGTATATCCTTGCCGGCTAAAAAATTCTCCAATGTGTTTTACCTCACCTTTTCGCTGATCTGCATGCATATTGCTCAGGATAATGCCGGGCGATTCATTACTTCCTGCATAAAATGGCAGTGCCTGATTGGCACAAAACACCATGTCAGGATAACCTTCAACGCCTTCAAGCTGGTGTGTATCAACGCCAATCGCTTCGTACGCCTGCTTTAACGCCTTCCACTGCTCCCATGCTTTGACCGTGTCTATTGTGCCAATATGACCTTCCATGTGTGGATTGATCACATATTTCACGTCAAAGTGAGCAGGAGACGTCATCAACACTTTTTGAGGGATCGGATTAGGTGCCTGAGACGACAATTCAAAATCCAGTTCCTCTACGCTTTTATATACCATGTAAGCTTTACCCGTTTTTCTGTGTTAAATATCTGATATCAAAGGAGGGCTTGGATACACTATCGGCAAGGATCTTCGATGCTAGATTTCAGGGCGGGCGTAGAACTGCTGAAAGCGCTTCCGGTTCTGCGCTTGAAAGCAAAAAAATGGGATTTTTTATGAAGAGATGCGCGGGTGTCTTTAGACGGAAGGCGCCGGCGATTTATACATGAAATGCTGCACGCTCAAACGTGGGATACCCCCGCGCAAAAGGGTATGCAAAATGGGTAAAATCTCAACAGTTTCTAAGCTGGACTTTGTCCAATAAGAAACTGTCAAAGCCTCTTTTTAGCGCCACCAGGGTCTTTTTCGATTATTTATACATCTCGGTTTACCAACCAGCCATGGATAAATTAAACGGCGAAGACTCAAAAGGGATGTCTAACATCGAGATAGCGCTTAAAAACCCTTCAACATTGGACATTCCTTGATCGGAGTTCGATATTCGAGACTTTGTCCAAAAGGACAAAGTCGAGCTTAAAGGTGTGCAGAAATCTATGG
>JBGCEN010000005.1:0-15240 GCA_045106435.1 Rhodothermales bacterium | reverse complement strand
TGATTTTAGAAGTATTTTAGCTGGTTTCATAAGCTCTGATGAAGATCACAAATCAAAAATCCTTGATCGATATTCTGAAATCAAAAGAAGCAAACTCTATTTACTTTGCTGACAAAGTACTAGTACTTCGGCATGACTGAGTACGAATCGAGCCACAAATAACACGGTCGTTTATTTGTGGCTCAGCATATTGGTGACTTGACATAGTGAAGTACATACGTTGTGAATTCTTTAGCTCATCCGGATAAAATCCTTATCCTTGTAGCCTCTGATTCTGCGACAGACTTCAAAGCCTTCCCGGCTGCCTTCATCGTTGGTGTTGCCTTCGATGGTTTCGAATGTCTCTTCATTGAATTTGATAACAAGGCCCGTGTGTATCCAATCGGTAGGCGTGCGGCGGTTCAGAAAAACACTGCCAGCGGTCAGGTTGCTTTTTGGCATAGCGCGAGCTTCTTTTTCAGAGATGAACCGATTCCGATGTTGGCCTTCGACAGCAATGACGTCGCATGAAAAGGTGTAAGGGATTTCTAGCTTGGTATCAAAAGTGCGTGCCGCTTCTTTGGCGATAAACGACACAAAGCCGGCGCACCAAGGGAAATCATGTCCCTCATGGCCCTGCATGTACAATCGGACCCATGGGCCGAGATTTTGTCCACCAACTTCTCGCGGGTGTTCCGCCAAGTGCTGTTTTGCATAGGCAATAACGAGCTCCGCAAAGCTTCTGTCTTGCAGTGGAATAGGCTTCAATGCACGTTGTAATGGCGCAGTCAGTGCCTCAAGCGTCTTTTTGTTGGCTGTGCCGGTAGTCTTCAAGTCGTTTGCGTCCTGAAATTCTCTTAGCGCCTGTTCAGATGCAGGGCCAAATATACCGTCTGCTACAACCTGAATGCCATTTAAAGAAAGCCATTCTTGGGCGAAGCGTACTTTGTTACCACGGTCTCCGCGTTTGATAGTACCGGGAAACGCATATTCATTTTTGATCCAGGTTGGGAGTGCTGCCATTGAATTTTCTAGGTCTTTATGGTTTTTGATAGCCTTGTATTAAGAGACTGTTTTAACTAATAGGAGACTCCAGCCTCTCTGCCACTTTTATACACAGTATTTTGTGATTTATGGATCATGGGGTAGGGCTCACGAGCATGACAAAGAACAGGGTGGGGGGAATGAGACAGCATTTAATCGTGTTTTAGCCTATTCAAATACTACCTATTTAGAGGGTATTCAGGCTTCACCGGCGCAAACGGGGGAGTAGATTTAAGATTGAAGGCAACTGAAATTCTGCCTTGTGAAATGTTATCGTATGTAACGCCAATGTAGATGGAGTTGAACTTATGCTAGCAATGAGTACAGGAGATCGCTGGCGTAATTTGTTGGCTCAAGTTCATCTCATGGAGCCTTTCCTGGCGACCAGGGCCACAGGTTTTGCAATCATAAAATCGTTCGAGGTCCCACGTATCCATAAACACGCGTCCCTTTTGCATCGACAATCCTGTTGCCAGCACGTGCTCTATGGATGATATCGCCGGCATACTGAATTGGCCTTTTGCTTCAAGCTGCTCGATGGCGCCGTTGCCGGGACGCGTTGGAATCACAGCACAGCATTGTACACCTATCTGGAAAGCAAATTCAATCGATTTAATAGCCCACTCGATGCCTTCTTCTTCACTCAGATAAGGGGGGCGGAGCAAGATGAACGCACGTACGTCAATGTCATGGCTGAGGAGGAACGTCGTTGCGCGCTCAAAATCATCGAGCGTCATGCGTTTGTTGAGGCGGGGCAATACAGTAGGATGAACGGTTTCAAGTCCCATCGCTACTTCCAGTTTGCCGGGGATCATATCTCGAAAACTCACACAATCTGAGTTGCAGAGTTTGGGGTGGTTCTCGACAATGACGCGGTTGAATGGAGCAACAAGTTCAGCAATCGCCGGCCAATCTGCTCTGGGAATGGCTTTGCGGTCAAAGAAATTACCGCTGTTGTACAATTTGATTTGCTGTGCCGGTGGTAGCTGTTTGAGTGCGAAAGCAATCTGCTCAGGAATATCTCCCACTGCGACCGATTCATCGGTGGTGTTCTGCCACAAGTCGCACATCAAACATCGGAAAGGGCACTCCCGATTGGTAAGAAACAGGGTTGCTACATTTTCAATGACTCCGGCCGCCGCATGCTCTGGCTCATTAATAAAAGCATACGGCCGGCGCGGATCGACGTTGTTTTTGCCGCCCCGCGCCTGGAGTATGTCTGAGTCTGTAAGTTTGAGCACGCTTTGGGATGGTGATCGTGAAGTTAAAAGTTAAAAGTCAAAAGCTAAAAGTTAAATTCCCCTAAACCCTAAACCCTAAACCCTAAACCCTAAACCCTAAACCCTAAACCCTACGAATAGATTTTAGAAAAGGCTGAGCGGTAGGCGGCTTCGTGTTTTGGGAAGATGGATTGGAAGCCGGATGAATCTACTGCGCCATGCTGGAATCTGCGTTTCTCAAATACCGGCATATCTAACCCTGTGATTGCCTTTACGCCCCGGCGTACTATTTCACCTTTGAGTGCGTACAGCTTCTCGTGATCCCAGTCCGTTAGTTCGATAAATGGAATCCCTTCAGCAACACCAATCACAGATGGCAATGCAAAAGGACTGAATCCGTGGAAACCCAACGATCTTCCCGGAGCATACGACCGAATATGTCCGCGGCTTTGGCCTCCTGAATAGGTGAGGGAATGTTTGATTGCGTCTACGCCCCAGCCTTCTTGATAGAGCATCAGGTTGTTGAGCACGCTGCGAATGGTTAATTCCGGGTTCTCTTCGATGGGGTAGTCTTTCAGGTTCTCGTCTCCTCCATCCCCATCGATCAGATGTTTCCAGTCTGGATATCGTTTGCGTATACCCTGGCATAAAGCAAGCGCCATGGTAGCTGATTGCACATCAAGTGGTTTGTAGTCTTCAATCACCCGAATAGCGTCGGCATAATTGATCGATTTAAGGTCGGTTTCGATGACTTCGAGGAACATTGACAGGCCTAGTCCGTGGAGGAAGGCCATCGATTGCTTGGCGTCTTCACCGTCGTTTACTGAAAGGGTAAAAGCTTTTAAACGGGCCGGCGATTCGCCTCTTTTCAAGAGCAAGTGATGGAGTACAAGAAAGACTGATCCGCTGTCAATGCCTCCCGAAAAAAGGACGCCCAACGGGCTCTTTTTGTCGATGGTATCAAGCCAGTCATTACATGCATCGGCGAGTGCGCCAATATAGGCGCGGCCTATCTCATCCAGATCTGTGCTCAATACATTTTGCTTCGGTGTGAAATACCGGGTGTAAACTGGATTTGGGTCGGGGCAGCCGAGCAATTGAATTTCTACCAGATGGTGAGCAGGTACCATGCGGGTATAAGAAGGATTGAATTGATCATCCAGCCCTTCTATTTTTAGTTGCTCCAGGAGCTCATCCATGCGCTCTGCGACAATCAGGCAAGGACCTTCATGCCTTTTGGCAAGGAAGTAGCGCATGGGCCGGCCAATGGATCGGGCCATGCGGATGGTTTTGCCTTCCTTTTGAATGATCGCAAACTGTCCTTTTATTTGCCCTACACGGTCGGCATCTCCCGAAGCAACCGCTTGATCAGCTTCTGCCTGTGTCATGTTCAAAAGAACATTGGCATCAGGGTCCATCAAGTTGACAAGTCGCTCGACATATGCTGAAGCGTTTTTGCCAGACATCGCGTTATCGAAATTTGAATCCAAAATCATAGAAAAAACCAACCGATTGATTATCTTGCCGTCTCGTGAGAAGTGGAATAATTTAATCCCTGCGCATGCGGATATCAAAGTGTAGTTTCCCTGAATTGTTGACTTGTCCAGTTTTGGCTGTTTTAGGCCATATTTTTTTGAGTTCTCAGTTATCGATATTCAGAAATGGAAAGGTAAATTCTGATAACTGATAACTGATAACTGATAACTGAAAATCAAGATCATTCAGGGAAGGCGTACAACTTGAGTTAATTAATCTAGCCGACATTGCATGTAAAGATATGGGCAGCAATCCAGCCCATCGCTCCCATTCGGAAAAATTGAAAAATGAATATTTCAAAAGCTGTAATTACTGCCGCTGGTAAAGGGCAGCGAACCCTTCCCTTGCAGACTTTAATAGATCGTGATGGTACAGAAAAATCTGTATTGCAAATCGTTGTAGAAGAAGCATTACGCGGTGGGATAGAAGAGGTCTGCGTAGTTGTGCGTCCTGGCGATGAAGTTGCGTACGCCGAAGTTGTCGGAGACCATGCCGGCCGGCTGCATTTTGTTCATCAAACCGCCCCGTTGGGATACGGACATGCCGTATTCTGCGCGAAAGAGTTTGTTGGACAGGATCCGTTTTTACATCTTGTTGGTGATCACTTGTACATTAGCCGGGACACAAGAGGTTGTGCGGCACAGCTGATTGAAATAGCTTCTCGCGAGTCTTGCTCCGTTTCGTCTGTACATGCCACACGCGAAAATTTGCTGCCTTACTACGGTGCCGTAGGCGTGCAGCGCCTGTCGGGTCGGCGGAATCTCTTCAGGGTAGAGTCGGTTGCTGAAAAACCTACGCCAACCTTTGCTGAGCAGCAACTCATCGTGCCCGGTCTGCGCGCCGGCTATTACCTGTGCTTTTTTGGAATGCACGTATTGACGCCGGCGATCATGGATATCCTTGGTCATCTCATCGCTGAGCGGAATGAACAGAAACGTGTTTCTCTATCAGATGCCCTGTCTATACTGGCACATAGAGAGCAATATCTGGCACTTGAGACAGAGCATTGGCGATATGATGTGGGCGTTAAATACGGGCTGATGAATGCTCAGCTTGCCCTGGCATTGAGCGGTTCAGAACGTGATCAGGTGCTATCAAATCTCCTTGAATTACTCGCCATTAGAGAATTGGGTACAAGCCCACAAGGTGCTGCATTATGAGTGAGTTGGTCAAAATCATAACGTCTCAGGATTCTGAGATTCGTAACCAGCCACTCGATGCCTTTTGTAGAGAAGCAACCCTCCAGGAGCTTTATGTTGAGTGCGCTGCACTGGACAAGTTTCGCAGGGAAAGCGACAACCTCTACGAACGCGTACGTGCGCTCTTTTTTCTGTATGCATTGCACCGTTTTCATTTGCCCCGGCGTTACGAGGAGGTTGCGTCCGGGAATGTCCCGTATGAAGGTGTAGCCCATTTATTAAAGCGTCGTTTTGAAGAAGCGCTTGAAATATTTCTGGCAGAACAGGCGATTCACGGATTTAACGATGCGCTTTCGAGTGCTCTGGCAACCGGCTATCAAAATTTAGGGTTTCAGACTTTAGCGGATCAGGTCAGGCGGAGTGTGCGGTCTGTGCAGGGGAATCAATGGATGTTTCGCGTTGGGCATCCTGCAGATCAGTCACTGCGTGTACGCCGCGAACTCTACGAACGGCCGGGAAATAGCGGTCTCTTTCCTATTATCAGGGAGAAGACGCCCGTGCGCATGGATCTTACGCATAGCGGCTGGAGCGATATCTTTTTCCTGGGGATGGATTTCCCTGAAGGCGCCCGTGTACTCAATATCTCCATTGATTTGATGGTGAGAGGCGTCAACGGGAATGAGGCGCCCAAGCCGCCTATCGAGGTATATTTCCGTGTGATCGACGAGCCAGTTTTGCGGCTGGTGAGCGTAGACCTGGAGGCTGCTGCTGAAATCAAAACACTTAAGGAGGTCTTTGATTTTGCACGGGATTACCTGGGCCTGCTGAAAGCCGGCGTGATTGCTTCCGGGATCATCCCACCGGGGATGGAAGGTGCAACACAACCATTGTCCGACCTGCTGGGCCGGCTGGTGCAGCCCGGTTACGGGATCGAGATTGTTACGCAAGTAAACGATATCCCCAAAGGCTCCAGGCTCGCGGTGTCGACAAACCTGCTCGCGTCCATCATCACGGCGTGTATGCGTGCAACGGGACAAACCCAATCTCTCACGGGGCCGCTGACTGAAGAGGAGCGACGCATAGTTGCAGCACGTGCGATCCTTGGCGAATGGATCGGTGGCTCTGGAGGAGGATGGCAGGATTCAGGAGGCGTGTGGCCTGGGATGAAGTTGATCGAAGGCGTGAATGCGGTAGAGGGAGATCCTGAATACAAAATCAGTCGTGGCCGGCTCTTGCCGCATCACATGATTTTAGAGGAGAGTGATGTAAGTACCGAGACCCGCAACAAGCTGCAAAATAGTTTGGTGCTTGTGCATGGGGGGATGGCACAGGATGTAGGACCTATCCTCGAAATGGTAACAGAGAAATACCTGCTGCGCTCTGAAAAAGAATGGCGTTGGCGGCAGGCAGCCATCAAGCTATTGGACGATATCGTTCGAGGGTTGAGAGAAGGTGATCTGAAAGCTATTGGGGCCAGTACACAGCGAAACTTTGAGTGGCCCATTCAGACCATCATTCCCTGGGCGAGCAATTACTATACAGAGTCTTTGATCGAACGCGTGCAGGAAGAGTTCGGGGATGATTTTTGGGGGTTCTGGATGTTGGGCGGAATGGCCGGCGGAGGCATGGGATTCATTTTCTCGCCGAAGAAGAAAAAACGCGCGCTGGAATTATTACCCGGGATCATGTCTGAAGAGAAGGCGAAGCTGGAAAAAGCAGTGCCTTTTGCTATGGAGCCTGTTGTTTATGATTTCTCAATCAATGAGAAAGGCACCTGGGCGGACCAGCTCGACGGCGAAGATGCGTTGATGCCGGCGCGGTATTACACGCTTGTTGTCCCGAATTTACTACGTATCGAAACGCGGGCGTTGTCTCCAACAAGAAGAATAGAGCTGGACCGGTTTGGCGCAGCATGCAGAACAAAACCAGAGCTGTCCGGGATGGTCTCTGGATTATTTGAACGCATGTTGCCGCAAATCAATGAAGAGGGGAATGCTACCGAGACACTGGAAGAACTGCTGGAGTCGTATGGATTTGATGCTGTGCATCATGAACAAATCAGGGCAGATTTACGCAGTGGCCGGATTGGCCTTTCACAAAACAGACTGCCCACGCAAAGCAGAATTAGCGATGTGCATCACGATGACATCTATGATGCGCGCGGCGGTCTTTCGGATACCTACAGATCGATTGGCCAGGATGCGCTGCGCGCCGGCGCAATTGCAGTGGTCACGCTCGCGGGTGGGGTTGGCAGTCGGTGGACCAAAGGCGCCGGCGTTGTAAAGGCGATAAACCCGTTTGCCAAAATGGGGAATAAGCACAGGACCTTCCTCGAAATCCATTTGGCAAAAAGTAGGAAAATCAGCCAGATGTGTGGTACACATTTACCACATCTGATTACAACAAGCTATCTGACGCACCAACCTATTCTTGACCACCTGCAGCGCACCATGCGTTATGGATATGAAGGACCGTTGATGTTGTCGCCCGGCCGTACCGTTGGACTCCGTTTCATCCCAACGGAAAGAGATTTACGGTATGCGTGGGAAGAAATGCCCAATCAGTTGCTCGATGAACAGGCACAAAAAGTTCGGGAGAGTTTGCAATCTGCGCTCATAAATTGGGTGCATCAGATGGGAGAGGCCAATGATTATGTAGATAATCTGCCCATGCAATGTCTACATCCCGTTGGGCACTGGTACGATGTATTTAACTTGTTCAGAAATGGTGTATTGGCCACCATGCTCGAAGAACGGCCCCAGCTTAAATATCTGATGCTTCACAACGTCGATACGCTGGGCGCCAATGTAGATCCCTCTATGTTGGGATACCACATCGAAGCAGGTGCTACGCTTACTACAGAAGTGATCAGCCGGCGATTGGAAGATAGAGGGGGTGGACTCGCGCGTGTTGATGGGCAGCCACGTATCGTTGAAGGCCTTGCTTTGCCACACGATGAAATCGAATTTGATCTGTCATTTTATAACTCGAGCACAACCTGGGTTGATATCGACAGACTGCTCTGGCTCCTTGCGCTAACGCGCACGGATCTGCGTGATCCGGTGAAAGTGGCTTCTGCCGTACGGGATCTGGGCACACGCATTCCAACATACATGACGGTTAAAGACGTTAAGAAACGTTGGGGTAAAGGACAGGAAGATATTTACCCTGTGATGCAGTTTGAAAAGTTATGGGGCGACATGACCGGGCTTCCAGAACTCAATTGTCATTTTGTTGCTGTTCCTCGGGAGAGAGGTCAGCAATTAAAAGAGCCGGCGCAACGTGATGGTTGGCTGCGTGATGGTTCTGCACGGTACGTGGAGAAGCTCTGTGAATGGGGGTGATAAAGCAGACTGCTGATTGTCTGAATTTCCAAATTGAATAACGAACACCCGACAAGGAATTTCGAATTACGAAGGCTAGGTAAAACACTTCATGATTGGAAATTCCTTGTTGGATGTTCGTTATTCAAGACTTTGTCTAAAGGGCAAAGTTGACCTAAGTTTGTCGATCAATAAAAAGTGCCATGCGTACCTGGTTTAGATTGCAAAATGTAACACACCTGGCCTTGCTTCTTTCTCTAAGCCTGCTGCTTGCGGCTTGTGAAAAGCCTGCGCTTCCCGATACAAGTTCTGCAGCGTACAAAGAAGCGGTTAAAGCGTTTTTCTCCAGTACAGCGTCAATCCAGTCTGGAGAGGATGTGGGTGCTGAGAATAATTTGATACGTGTTGCCGAATTGGCTCCGGGCGAGCCGGCTGCGTGGTACAACCTGGCGCTCCTGTCTTTACGGCAGAATGATTTTGATACGGCGGGAGAACGACTGGCCAAAGCAATTGCGCTGGCACCTGACAACGGCGAAATTCTTCGGTTGTTGGGCGTCATGGAAATTACAATGGGCAATACAGCAGAAGGCATTGCTCATTTGAATCAGTCTGTGCTAAGCAATCCTGCTGATTATAAAGCACGTTATGCGCTGGCTCAGGAACGCGTACGTAGCGGTGATCCTGCACAACTCGAAGCGGCGGCAGAGCTGTACGCAGCACTTGCCAATGACCTGCCAGAAAATCTTGTGGTTCAGTTGGAAAAAGCGCGCCTTGCAGCACAGCGAAATGATACTGTATCTCTTCAGGAGGCAACGGAAGTGCTCGGGAATTATGCACCTGAATGGAGCGAAGATATTCAGGAGCCTTTCGATGCGCTGCAGTCTGCATCTGCAACAAACGACGTAACACAGGCAGGCATGCAAGCCGGTTTCCTGCGTAACATGCTGCTTAGTACCTACGATTTCAGGCAGGACTTGCTTGAGGTCCAAACCCCCACCGAAAAAGTTGGAGACTTGATGACTTCGTTTGTGCTCCTTCCTGCTCCTACGGCTCAGCCCGCGCCGGCTGATGCTGGACTCACCTATACCGCATCCAGCAGTGAGGTAGGACCAGTAGTTGATGGAGCTGTCCAGGCGCGCGCTGAACCGTTAAGTGGTGAGGAAGGCTATGGCTGGGTTTCTCATTCTTCAAGCGAGGCGATGGTAAATGAGCAGCCTTTTGCCTTTGATGTCGCGAGTCTCGTAACGCTTGATCACAACTATGATTTCCTGATCGATGTCGTACTCGCCGGCTCGAACGGTATACAACTCCTTGAGCAAGACAGTACAGGACAATTCACCCCACGAGCAGCCGCAGCGCAATTCGGTGCAGCCGCAGCGCAATCTTACACAGGTGCGTGGGTGGCTGATGTCGATCTTGAAGGAGACCTCGATCTGGTATTGGCTGGTGAAAATGGACCCATCATTTTGCGCAACAACGGAGACAATACCTTTGCATCTCTTGCTCTTTTCGACGATGTACAGCAGCTAACCGACTTTGCATGGGGAGACTTCGATGGAGATGGTGATCCCGATCCCGCATTGCTGGATGCAGCCGGCGAACTGTATCTCTATGCAAACGAGCGCATGGGCTTGTATATCCGCCAGATTGTGCCGCCGATCTTTGGAAATGCCATTGCGTTGGGTGTTGCGGATCCAAACGCTGATGCGCTCATGGATCTCGTTGTGTTGATGGATGACGGAGCCGTTTATACTGTAGCCAATCAACCAGGAGAAGGATGGGTTGTGTCGCAGTTAGTCAAGTGGGATGCTTTTCGCACACCTGCTGTTGGGAAAGCGGCAATATTTCTTGGTGATTATGACAACAATGGTGCTACAGATGTTGTGATTTCAGGAGAAGAAAGTCTTGTCTGGTTACAGAACGATGCAAACGCTTTTGAGGCACTTGCCGCGAATATCGCCGGCACGGTGCAATCAGTGACCGACCTGGATAGCGATGGTTTACTGGATTTTGCAGGCGTAGATCTTGCCGGAGCTCCTGCAACGTGGAAAGCACAGGGGACACAAGATTATCATTGGCAGGTTCTGCGTCCGCGTGCAGGACAAGCATTGGGAGATCAGCGGATTAATTCCTTTGCTGTTGGAGGAGAGGTAGAGATTCGCGCCGGCCTGCTATATCAAAAACAGCCGATTCTTTCTCCAGTAGTTCACCTGGGCCTCGGTACGCATGAACAGACCGATGTTGCACGGCTTATCTGGCCTAATGGCGATATCCAGTCTGAATTCGAATTGGCTGCTGATCAGTCTATATTCACGCCGCAGCGGCTGAAGGGGTCTTGTCCCTGGTTGTTTACATTTGATGGGGAGCGCATGCGGTTTGTCACCGATTTTATCTGGCGCTCTCCGCTGGGGCTCCGCATCAATGCACAAGAAACAGCCGGCACTGTTACAACGGAGGATTGGGTGAAGATACGGGGTGAAGAGCTTGTGCCTCGGGACGGTGTATACGACTTGCGCATCACGGCAGAACTTTGGGAAACGCACTTCTTCGATCATGTATCCTTGCTGGCTGTTGATCACCCTGTTGGAACAGAGATATTCATCGACGAGCGCTTTTCATTTCCTGCACCCGAAATGAAAGTCCATCATACGTCGGCTGTACAGCCTTTGAAAACGCTGACTACGGATAATGGAAGAGACGAAACGGCTACTGTTTCAGCAAGAGACGGACAGTATCTCGATTTCTTCGGGCGTGGCCAGTATCAGGGCATTACGCGTGATCACTACATCGATATTGAATTGGGTGATGAGGTACTGACTGCTTCCGATCCAATGCTGGTTGCGTTTGGCTGGGTACGGCCAACAGACAGCTCGATTAATGTTGCTATCAGTCAGGGTCGGCAAGCCGCTCCGCGAGGATTGAGCCTTGAGGTATTACAGGAGGATGGTTCATGGCGCATGGTAAACGATAATTTGGGATTTCCCGCCGGCAAAACCAAAACGGTGCTGATCGATCTCAAAGACGCTTTTGATGGGGAAGCAAAGCCTGTACTCAGGCTCCGCACGAATCTTGAGATTTATTGGGATGAAATTGGTTGGGCCACGAAGTCATCTGCCGAGATCAATATAAACGAAGTGCCCTTGCAGTCATCAGCGCTGACGTATCGTGGTTTCTCCCACGTTGCTGCAGCGGATGCCTCTTCCCCTGAATTGCCCGACTACCAGATATTGGAAGGTACAGGTGCCCGGTGGCGAGATCTGGTTGGCTACTACACGCGCTTCGGCCCGATCGAAGAACTGCTGGAGCAGACCGACGACAGGTACGCGATTCTAAATGCCGGCGATGAAATACGCTTCCTGTTTGAAGCACAACCGCCGCCACCTGAAGGATGGCAGCGTGATTTTGTGCTGGTTGGCGATGGTTGGGTAAAAGACGGCGATTACAACACAGCCTTCTCAAAAACAGTACGACCACTGCCAACGCATAAGAACCCGTCTTACGATACTGCGCCAACGACACTGGCCGAAGACCCCGTCTACCAGCAACACAAAGCTGATTGGCAAACATACCACACCCGCTACGTTGAGGCCGACGCGTTCAGAAAAGTATTGGCGGTGGAAAAGTAGTCAGTTTTCAGTGATCAGTTTTTTGTTTGCTAACTGAAAACTGACTACTGAAAACCGAAAACTAATCACTCACTTTATCGCCTTTTCAATTTGCTCAGCAGCGGATAAGATTTCCTGGCTACAGCCGTCTTTGAATTGCTTGAAGTTATCTGCAAACAAGCCGGCTAATTTGACTGCCGCATAGTCAAATCCATCTTTATTCTCCCATGTGTTACGCGGCGTTAGCAGTTTTGTCGGTACGTTGGGGCATGATTCAGGGATCGCCAAATCAAATACCGGGTCATTGCTCGTAGCAACATTTGCCAGTTCACCATCATGGATGGCATCGATGATTGCGCGTGTATGTTTAAGGCTCATGCGCCGGCCTGTACCGTATCCGCCGCCTGTATAGCCTGTGTTGATTAGCCACGCATTTGCACCATGCTGCTGCATTTTCTCAGCAAGCATTTCTGCATACTTGCTTGGGTGCCATACCAGGAAGGCTGCCCCGAAGCAGGCCGAAAAGGTTGCTTCAGGTTCTGTAACACCCATCTCGGTGCCGGCTACTTTTGCCGTATAGCCACTGATGAAGTGGTACATGGCCTGTGCTGGTGTGAGCTTACTCACTGGGGGAAGCACCCCAAAAGCATCATACGTTAAAAAGATGATATTCTCTGGATGACCACCCACGCATGGAATTTTTGCGTTTGGGATGTACTCAATAGGATAAGAGGCTCTGGTGTTCTGCGTCAGACTGGTGTCTGAGTAATCTACTGCATGGGTAACTTCATCATAGACCACATTTTCGAGCAGCGTTCCGTAGCGGATGGCGCCAAAAATCTCGGGCTCCTTTTCTGCTGATAAATCGATGGCTTTGGCATAGCACCCGCCTTCAATGTTGAATACGCCCTGATCGCTCCAGCAGTGCTCATCATCACCAATCAACATCCTGCGGGAATCAGCTGATAGCGTGGTTTTGCCCGTGCCTGAAAGGCCAAAAAAGAGCGATACATCTTTGTCTTCTCCTTCATTCGCAGAGCAATGCATCGATAAAACGCCCTTCTTGGGCATGATATAGTGCATGACTGTGAAGATGCCTTTCTTCATCTCACCTGCGTATTCCGTTCCCAGAATGATCATCTCCTGGCGTTCAAAGCTCAGCTCTATGCTGGTTTTGGACGTCATATGATGTGTGAGGCGGTTGGCAGGAAACGCGCCGGCGTTGAAGATCACGTAATCAGGCTCACCAAAAGATTCCAGTTCTTCTGGTGTAGGGCGAATCATCATGTTGTGCATGAAAAGCGCATGGTAAGCCCGCGAGCAAATGATGCGTACTTTGATACGATGCTCAGGCGCCCAGCCGGCAAACCCGTCGACGATGTAGAGCTGCGGACACGTATTCAGGTAGTCTGAGGCACGCTCTCTGTTTACCATGAACGTGTGCTCATCAACCGAGATGTTTATATCTCCCCACCAGATGTTCTCTTTGGAATCTGCATGTTCGACAATTCTTTTGTCTTTAGGGCTTCTGCCGGTTTTTTTGCCGGAAGAAATGATCAGCGCGCCTGAATCTGCAAAGGCTGCAGTTTTATCGAATTTTAACGCCTGCTCATAAAGCACTGCCGGGGCAGCATTGTGCAGGAAATTTTCTACATCGATACCATATTGCTGTAAAAGACTTTTGTGAAGAGACATATATGTAAATATAATTTGATTCCTATCTGGCCTGACTACAATTACCTCAACGAAAACGACAAATATAGTCCAGAAAAGCGGTTTTTAGAAAAGGTTTATGCAGGATACAAAAGAAAATCTCGTTCTACTTACCGTGGATGTGAACGATCCTAGAAAAAATGAAGAACTGCACTTTGTTAACTTTATTAACAGAGTCTAAGCGAAAGAAATTCGCCATTCGCCTATTTTCCTCTATTGTAACTATCGACACCAGGCGTGAATTGTGTATCAGGATGTGATACATGCATCCGTAATAATTGCTATTGGAAGTAACTGAGATTGCTTTTTTGTCCATTAAGAAAAATGCTAAAGCCCTTTTAGCCCCTTTAAGGTCTTCTTCGATTATTATACATCTCGTTTGGCAACCAGGCATGAATAAATAAACGCCAAAGACTCAATAGGTATATCTAACATCGATATAAAGCTTAATTACCCTTCAAAATTGGACATTCCTTGATCGGTGTTCGATATTCGAGACTTTGTCCAAATGGACAGAGTCGAGGTAAGGGCGTATCAAGAAAAAACTGCGTTAAAAAGAAAGAAATGAATTTGATTCCACTGATTGACCGAGCATCGGCGCATAGTGCGCGCGTTGCTATTATTGATGATGAAGGAGCGTATACCTACGCCCAACTATTGGAGGGGGCGCGAGGTGGAGCATCGAATTTGCTTGGAGAGGAAGAGGATCTGCAAGAAGCGGCTGTTGCGTTTATGGTGCCTCCTGGATTTGGATATGTAGTTGCACAGTGGAGTATTTGGCAGGCAGGAGGCATTGCGGTGCCGCTGTGTTTAAAGCATCCTTTACCGGAAATAGAATATGTGTTGGATGATACGGATGCACGTATCCTTGTTGTCCATGAGCATTATATAGAGATGTTAACGCCGGCAGCAACTGCACGGGGCATGCGCGTTATACCCCTGTCGACATTGCAAGAGGACGAGGTAAAGGTGCTTCCTCAAATCTCACAGGATCGCCGCGCCATGATATTGTACACAAGCGGTACAACGAGTAAACCGAAGGGCGTTGTTTCTACGCATGCTAATATTTCCTCACAGGTATCTTGTTTAATCGACGCCTGGGGCTGGACAAAAGAAGATCAAATCTTACATATACTGCCGCTTCACCACACGCATGGGATTATCAATGTGCTTTTATGCGCTTTGTGGGCCGGTGCCACCTGCAGGATGTTACCCGGATTTGATGCCGCACGCGTCTGGCATGCATTCAAGACCTTTCCACTTACGCTGTTTATGGCGGTCCCAACCATCTATGCAAAACTGATTCAGTACTGGGATCATGCGCCGGCTTCTGAGCGCGTTCAGCTATCTGTAGCCTGTCAGAAATTCCGCTTGATGGTGTCTGGTTCAGCCGCATTACCCATCAGTGTGTTAAAGAAGTGGGAGATGGTGAGCCGGCAGCGTTTGTTGGAGCGCTACGGAATGACCGAGATAGGCATGGCGCTGTCAAATCCATTGCATGAAGAGCGCCGGCCCGGGACGGTAGGTCATCCCTTGCCCGGTGTTGAGCTGCAATTGGTAGACGATGGAGGGCAGGTTGTTGAGCGGGATGGTGTATCGGGTGAGGTGCAGATCAAGGGGCCGAATGTTTTTCTGGAGTATTGGCGCAAGCCTGAGGCCACACAGGAAGCCTTTCAGGACG
>JBGCEN010000004.1:0-22750 GCA_045106435.1 Rhodothermales bacterium | reverse complement strand
TTTGTCCTGCGATGCTGAGCAAAGCGCTAGGGTGTGTTGACAATTAGCAGGGAAAAGATCATTCGATGGCATTTTTGTTCAGATCAAGGCGCTTTTTGTGTTCGATGCAGCGCATCGGGCGCAAAAAGGAACGCAGATATGGGCAAAAAGGACGCGAAATGCATTTTGCAAGTTAATTGTCAACACGCCCTAGTGGAAACGAAAAATTGAAAAGTCACCATGCCGAATTATAATATTGATGCCAAGCAGCAAATGACCTACGACGCTATTGTCATTGGCTCAGGAATGAGTGGCGGATGGGCTGCAAAAGAGCTTTGTGAAGCCGGCCTTAAAACGCTGGTCCTCGAACGGGGACGGCTCATTGATCCTGCAAAAGACTTCCCCAACATGAACAAGGAGTCTTGGGATTATGAGTTGCGCGGTAGTCTTACGCCGGAAGACAAGAAGAAGCACTACAAAGGTATTCGAACCGGGTTTATTGGAGAAAGCTCGAAGCATTTTTATGCAAACGACGAGGAGAATCCCTATACGGAAGTAAAGCCTTTTCTTTGGGTTCGTGCGCATCAAATGGGCGGACGCTCGCAGCTATGGGGCCGGCAGAGCTACCGTTGGAGCGAGCTTGATTTTGAAGCCAATGCCAAAGACGGGCATGGTGTCGACTGGCCGATTCGGTACAAAGATCTTGAGCCGTGGTACACCTATGTTGAGAAGTTTGCCGGGATTAGTGGTGAAGCCTTGGGCTTACCTCAATTACCTGATAGCCATTTTCTTCCACCAATGGAGCTGAATTGCGTAGAAAAGGATATCAAGAAAAGGATCGAGAAGGAATTCCCGGGCCGGAATATGATCATTGGCAGGGTGGCACATCTTACTGAGCCATTGAATGGTCGTGGGCAATGTCAGTCAAGAAATAAATGTAGTCAAGGTTGTCCCTACAATGCATTCTTTAACAGTACAACCGTTACGTTGCCGGCTGCCAATGCGACGGGCAATCTAACCATTCGGCCGTATTCGCTGGCGCACTCCATTATATATGATGAGGAGCAAGGCAAAGCAACCGGTGTGCGAGTTATTGATTCAGAGACCGGCGAAATGCTAGAGTACTTCTCCCGCATCGTTTTTTGTAATGCCTCTACACTTAGTTCGACGCGGATTCTGCTAAATTCAACCTCCAGCCGTTTTCCGAACGGCATGGGTAACGACAGTGGAGAGCTGGGGCATAACCTCATGGACCACACCTATCGGGTAGGTGCAATGGGTACATTTGAAGGCCATGAGGACCGCTATTACAAAGGACGCCGGCCCAATGGTATTTACATCCCGCGTTACTGGAATATCAACGATCAAACCCAGTCAGACAAGTTTGTAAGAGGATTTGGCTTTCAGGGAGGTGCTTCACGTCCGGGATGGGGGCGAGGTGCCAATGTGCAAGATTTCGGGGCTGATTTCAAAGATTCGCTAATCAATGATCCCGGCCCATGGGAGTTTTTCATTACAGGGTTTGCAGAATGTCTGCCGTATCATGATAACAAGGTGACGCTTGATACAGACAACCTGGATAAGTGGGGGCAGCCAACGCTGGCTATTGATTGTGATTGGAAGGAAAACGAGTTGGCGCTAAACGCGCAGATTGAAGTTGATGCCGTGGAAATGCTGGAAAAATCCGGACTGAAGGACATCGTAGGGTTTAATAACCATCATGAGCCTGGTTTTGGCATTCATGAAATGGGCACCGCGCGCATGGGGCGCGATCCGCAAACATCTGTCTTGAATGCGACGAATCAAATTCACGCCGCCAAAAATGTGTTCGTGACAGACGGTGCCTGCATGACGTCCAACTCATGTGTGAATCCCTCACTGACATACATGGCGCTCACGGCTCGTGCTGCTGATCACGCTATTTCAGAGCTTAAAAAGCAAAACCTGTAAGACCATGAATAGAAGAGAAGCGTTAAAAAGCACCGCACTCCTGGGTGGCACGGCTGTAGTTTCAACCTCACTACTAACACTGCTGCAATCTTGTCAGCAGCAACCCCGATTGGGATGGCAGCCTCAGTTTCTGAGTGTAGACCATGCACAACTCATTTCGTCCCTTGTGGATACAATGCTTCCCACGACGGATACACCTGGAGGTCTCGATGTAAAAGTAGACCTGTTCATCGACCTGGTTTTTGCCAAAACGATGGAAGAAGAAGCGAAAAAGCAAAAGGTTGCGGAAATGGACGAGTTTAATGAGATGTGCGCTGCTCGCTTTGGAAAGGTTTTTCATCAACTGGATGCAGATCAAAAGAAAACGATATTGCAAGATGAAGAGTCTAATTCACCGACCTTCAATGGTGGTGTGTGGGGGACGGCCGTGGGAGAACAAGAACCTGTAGGGTTTTATCGATCCCTCAAGTCTATGGCCATTTGGGCGTATTGCTCATCTGAAGAAATTGGAAAAAATGTACTGAACTATGATCCTATCCCTGGGCCATTCAAAGGATGTATTCCGTTTTCAGATGTAGGGAAAGTATGGAGTTTATAGCAAACTTGATAAAATATGAGTATTGAAGAAAATTTGATGGCGCGTAGCGTTTCTAGCTGCGAGCTGTGTGGTGAGAAAGATGGGTTACACGTCCATATTGTGGCCCCAAAGTCTGGAGATGATGTAAGTGAGTGCGCTTTTGTTTGCGGTACGTGTGGTGATCAAATTGAAGACCCCGAGAAAATAGAGCCCAATCATTGGCGGTGCTTGAATGAAAGCATGTGGAGTGAAACGCCGGCAGTCCAGGTTTTGGCTTGGCGTATGCTAAACAATCTGCACAAGGAAGACTGGGCGCAAGACCTTCTGCATATGCTTTATTTAGACGAAGAAACGCTGGCATGGGCGCAAGCTGGTGAAGACGACGAACTTGAAATTAAGCATGTAGACAGCAACGGAGTTACGCTGGCAGAAGGAGATACTGTGACACTGATAAAAGACCTGAACGTGAAGGGTGCCGGCTTTACTGCAAAACGTGGTACAGCTGTTCGCGGCATTTCTTTGGTTTTAAACAACGCAGAGCACATTGAAGGCCGCGTTAATGGGCAGCGAATTGTACTATTGACGAAGTTTTTGTCGAAGTCGAACTGAGTGAAATAACAGTATGGATTTGCATTTACATGCAACAATCAGTGGACACGGTACTATACTGCTTCGCCCTGCCAATCTTTTGATTTATTGCGCCAAGTATAATGTCTGAAGCTGATACCACTGCTACCACCGAAATTACCAGTTTTCACGATTTGAATTTACCGCCGGCCCTGTTGAAGGCGGTGGATGAAGTTGGGTATGAAACACCTTCTGCCATACAGGCACAAGCGATACCTATCCTTATGGAAGGCCTGGACCTGATCGGTCGCGCACCAACAGGCACCGGGAAAACAGCAGCCTTTGCGCTACCACTGCTTTCACGCGTAGCCCTGGGAAAGCCTGAAATTCAGATCCTCATTCTGACGCCAACCCGCGAACTTGCGATTCAGGTTGCAGAAGCACTTCAGCGATATGCTTCTTATTTGAAGGGTTTCAAAGTGCTGCCTGTATACGGAGGGCAAGCGTATGGAGGCCAGATTAGGCAGCTGAAGAGAGGAGTGCATGCAATTGTAGGCACGCCGGGCCGGCTGATGGACCACATGCGGAAAGGAACGCTTAAACTTGATTCGCTGCAGGTATTGGTTCTCGATGAAGCAGATGAAATGCTTCGTATGGGCTTTATTGATGATGTAGAGTGGATTCTGGAGCAAGCGCCTAAAGAACGGCAGATGGCCTTGTTTTCGGCAACCATGCCAAAGGAAATCAAGCGTATTGCGCAGCGTTATTTAAGCGATGCACGAGAAATCGCGATCAAAACCAAAGCTGCAACGGCTGAAACGATCCGGCAACGCTACTGGGTAGTGAGTGGCGTGCATAAGCTGGATGCATTGACGCGCATTCTGGAAGTGGAGACCTTTGATGCAATCTTGATGTTTGTCCGTACGAAAGTTGCTACGGTGCAGCTTGCAGACAAACTTGAAGCCAGGGGATTTGCTGCAGCAGCGCTCAATGGTGACATGGCGCAAAATCAGCGGGAGCAAATGGTGAACCGCCTTAAAAAAGGCTCGCTGGATATTCTTGTTGCTACAGATGTTGCTGCAAGAGGGCTTGACGTGGATCGGATCAGTCACGTGATTAACTACGACATTCCTAATGGCACCGAGGCTTATGTGCATCGCATTGGTCGTACAGGGCGTGCCGGTCGGCAAGGAGATGCGATATTATTTGTGTCTCCGAGGGAACGGAGCATGCTGCGTGCGATCGAGAAAATGACGCGGCAAAAAATTGAGTTGATGACGCTTCCCACCAATGAGACGATCAATAACAAGCGCATCTCGGACTTCAAACAAAAGATTACAGACACCCTCGCTGCAGGCAAGCTCGAGTTTATGCAGGGCGTAATTCAGCAGTATCAGCAGGAGCATGATGTCCCGGCGATTGAAATAGCCGCTGCACTTGCAAACATGGCCTTGCGTGGAAAGGATCTGCAACTCAAAGAAAGAGAAAAACGCTCGGAACGCCTGTCTGAATCGAAAAGCGATCGCGGTAGTCGAGATAAGCGTAACAGCAGAAAAACTGAAAGAGGCAAGGAAGGGGGGAAAGAGCGAGAGGGCAGGAAAAAACACGATACACCAAGCCGGCCGCCCAAAGGTATGGAGCGCTTTCGGGTAGAAGTAGGCCGTAAGCACGATGTGAAACCGGGCAATATTGTGGGCGCCATTGCCAATGAAACAGGTATTGATTCGGAGTACATCGGTCACATAGATATACAGGATGACTTTAGCTACGTAGATCTTCCGAGCGGAATGCCTCACGATGTGTTTAAAATCCTGAAAAAGGCATGGGTTTGTGGACAATGCTTAAATATATCCCAGGCAAACAAGGCACCTAAGGAGTATAAAAAAGGGCATAAATCTAAAAACGGGAAGAAAAGGAAACGGTTTTAGATAGCCTGAGAATATGAGATAGGAGGAATGGAAGACGGGAAGATCTTTTTTCAAAGAATAACTCCGTTTGTCTTTCTGAAAAGGGCTAAAACTAAGCCGACTGCGTTCGATACTTCGCTCGCTCGACGGTCCTGAGCAGGTATTTGCTGGAATAACGACCTTTGTTGTGCTTTTTACAGCACTTTCCACAAGCATACAGTTTACGGCTCCTTCTAAAGATTGGCGTTGCATGTCCGCAGCTTGGGCAGTATCTGACGTATTTACTGGGCGGTTGAACAACCTGGTCTGCTGTATAACATCTTTCAGGCTGAGCGCCTATAAGCCGGCATGCTTTCTTCCAGGCTGGCCCGTGCCCTGCCTGCTGGCCGGCGATTGCGTGCGCAACTTCATGCAAAACTGTATCCATGCACTGTGCTAATGTGTTTAGCTTGGCGAGATGGATTGAAAGCGTAATTTGTTTTCGACCATAATCGCAGCTCCCAAATCTTCGGCGTGCACGATCCCATCTAAATGTCCACCCGGCTTCTTCCAGTTCGTATCGCTGAAGCGCATTGAGTGCAAACTCTTCAATTTGCCTTTTATGCTGCATGCTCGTTTGATCAGGTTTGCAGTTAACAGATGGTGAAATCAAGTACTCGTGTCGTGAAGTCTAGAAATTGCACAACCTAGTACTTGGACCAGTAATCCACAACAAAAGCTTTATCCAGATGTGGTTTTAAAACATCGACAAACGCGGTGTGGTCTGGGTGGGGCAGGTAGATTGCCCGGTCGTCCTCCGAAAGAAACGTGACAAGGAAAACATGTGTAAAGCCATCGCTTAGACCTTCGACGCTCACATCAGTGCCCCATTCAAAACCATGAATCTGGCTGATTTTGTCTGGTAAAGCCCGAAAAGCGTCTTCAACTTCCTTGATGTCTTGCGTCGAAGCGTCCTCTTTGAATCTGAAATGGACTACGTGTCTTAGCAGGGAGTCGGGAGGCAGGAACGTAGTGTTTGCAAATTCTCTTGTCGCCGGCTTCTCGCTCTGGTTGCAGGAAGATGCTGCAATAACCAACAGCAAAAAAACGGAAAGATATTTCAATCTCATGCTTGCAAGCGGGATAATAACGTGTGGGGGACTTGATGCTCTACCCAATATACAACATAAAGCCGCAGCTACAGGCTCAAACGTAACGCGATGCTTGGTATTCTTGGATACAGATATCTACTGTCCTTTTCTAAATTCCCATCTACCCACAATAAACGCCAGTCAGCAATGTTTTTCCTGTCGAGTGCATTGATGAGGTCAAATCGCAGCTGGATGGTGCTGTTTTTTATCGAGGTGCTGTAGGCAATTCCAGTATCTACTTGATAAATCGCCGGGAGTATATGGTCTTCAGGATTCCCGAAGTCGTATGGAGGCTGTTGTCTGGTCGCGTTACGGTGGCCAAAATAATCGTAATAAGCCTGCCTGAAGCCCCATGAACGTCCCCAGACACCTGTAAAGCGTGTAGATAAAATGAGGCCGGGAGTTACCTCTGCTTGCAACGTGAAATTAAGTCGATGCGGTTCATTCCAGGGCACCGTTGTCCAGTTGTTTTCGAACAACTCCGGTGCTTTTCGCCTAATTGAGCTGAAGTCATAATTAAGACTTGAATAAAAAGCACCGCGTGTCCATTCCAGTGAAAAAGAGCCTCCGATATTCACGCTTTCAGCTTGTGGAATAAAATCTTCAACAGATACATTTGATGCTATATCAACATTGTATGCCGGGACGGCCGTTGGGCTTGGGATGAAATTGACGGTATAGGTTTGCTGGAGAATTTTCGTATATCCTTCCAGTCTGAATGAAATCTCATCAGTGGGTGCAAACAAGAATGATTGCGAAAAATGATAAGCGAGTGGAGGAAGGATGGGCGCATCTACAGGAATCCAGATGCGTTTTGAAGGGAAAAGGGTACCGGCATTTAGCGTGCTGACATCAAACTGCAAGAGATACTGGCGATAAATTCCGGCAGCTGTACGGCTTGCAAAGGTCCCCCCGTTTTTCAACTGCCCGTCATATCGGATCGCAGCCCTTGGTTCAAAAAAGGCCTGGTTGTTAGAAAAGAAATAAGTCAGTCTTAACCCAAGGTCCGCCGTAAGATTATTGCTCAGGTTAATCCTGTCATGCACAAAAGATGCGGTTCTGTTCGCGCTCGTTGCATACGCGATGCGCTCAACGCCGGCTACGAGGGCTGATGCATTGTTGTTGGCGTCATTTTCTGAAATAAGGCTCGGTAGCAGAATGTCAGAAGTACTCTCTGTCCTGATAAGTTCTACGCCGGCTGACAAAAAATGCCGGCTAAAGGCGTGTTCAATCCGCGATTCGAGTGCAAATTCTTTGACATCATTCCGTTCCTCCAGTTGCCGGATAGGAAATTCGTATACAGGCTCCAAATCAATGGAATCTGAAAATTCCGGGGTCTGGTTTATAATGTCTGAGAGTCCATCAACCAATTTGTAATTCTGATCGAGATTGTATGTGCTGGCCCGTGCCTGAATATTAAAAAGGGAATGCTTGCCCAACAATGTGTGGTAGTTGATTTGGCCGGCATGATTTCTCCATTTGTATTGATCTGACACAGACAATGGCGCAGAGGTCTCATTGCTGGGAATAAGGGCCCTCTCATCACCCAGTATTAATAAGCTATCTGAATTGGCCGGGAAAAGACCGCTCAACGATCCTTTGAGGTTGTTTTGACCGCTGAAGCCGGAGAAGTTAATGGCAGAAAAAGGAGAAAGAGATAGCTTGCCAGCCACATGTAAATCCGAGAAAGACACCGTAGTGGTGGGGATCGATGAGATGCTCAGTGCCTCTTCGAAAAAAGAAGGATCAATCTCTTCGTATCTCCTTATGGGGCCAAAGATCAGAAACGGATCGGGCCGGCTCCATTGGTTCAGGGTAGATTGTAGTTGTTGATGCGGATAGAGCGACCAAACGCTTGTTCTGTAAGAGGTCATTAGTTCTAACTTGCGCTCGTTTTTTAGCGCAATACCTCCTACATATCTTGCATTTAAACTGAGTGGATCTACTTGAAGGTCAAAACCCTGTTTTTTCGAAAGCTTGTGCTTTGCGGAAATGACACCCGCCAGATAACTGCCTTCTTCAACACTAAAGCCCGTTTTATGTACAGTAACCGATTCGAGCGCAAACGGGCTGAATGGCCCGAGAATACCAATGGTTCTTTGTGGAAGGAAGATGGGGACGCCATCCAGTTTAAACTGATGTTCGCCGGCTCCACTGCCTTGAAGATGCGCGTCGGAAGTCAGGTTGTTAATACGCACGCCTGGAACTGCAGACACCTGGTTTACAATAGACTGACTCGTTGAAAGATGACCGAGCATCAACGAATCAGAAAGCAGCAGGTAGGATTCATCCAGTGAGGTTTTGGCGTGTTTACGCTGCATACCATCTATGACAACCGGTGCAAACACGATGGGGGATTCGACCATCGTTATTTTACGAAATCCATGCTTGCCAGGTATTACAAGGAGCGTATCTATATTGTCCCGATACCCAAGATGGGTGGTGCTGAGATAATATTTGCCCGGCAACAGCGGGGGAAGCGTAAATTGCCCGTTGCTGTTCGATATGGTACTGAGCTCTGTGCTTGTGCTCGCAAGAAGTATATGCGCGTCAGCCAGTGGATGCCCAGACACAATATCGGTAACATCGCCGGCAATGGTGCCATAAATAGATGCTTGCTCGCTAGATGCCGTAATGACATAGGTGCCGGATGAAAGCTGGATATAATCCAGGCCGGTGCCTTCAAGGATACAGTTTAGCGCATCGTCTGCACTGGCTTTTGATATGGCACACGTTGCTCTTTTTGCATCGAGAATTTCAGGGTCGAATGTGACGCCATGGCCTGTCAATTGAGAGAACTCGGCAAGGGCTTCGTTAAGCGAAACGCTTCTCAACGTGAGCGAATACAGGGCATGAGATTGCGCTGCGGCCTTTTGAGCCGGCAGAACAGTCGCAATGCTCACCAAAGCAAACATCCATACGAATAGAAATCGCAAACTCGATCTCATCATTATTGATCGTGCACGTTGTTACAGGTTTAAAACCTTGCCTATAAACAGAATAGAGCCAGAATGGCGCTCGCGGATTGAGAAGATAAAGGGGCGATCCACACGGAATACAGCCGGCCCACCACCAACACTCGTTGTGCCTATTGTTACTGCGGTTACAGCTGCTGCTTCTGTCCCTTCTTCATTGACTTCGATGAATGATTTGTGCAGCACTTCAGATATATAAAGCTGTTGCGTTGCGTTAATCCGAGTGAAATCAGCATTTTGTTCATTAAACGCCTCTTTCATGCCCATCTCGATGAGAATATCGTTTAATGGCTTCTTGTAGGATAGTTTGAAGCGGGGCAGCGAAACGCTGAGATTTGTTGGTTCCAGGTGCTCCGTCCAGTCATTCCACGTGCTAGATGTAATACTGGAAGCAATCTGATCAAAACTATCCGGATCGTTCGGTAAAACAATCGTCATGCTGAAAAGTGAGTCACCATATGGTAGATCGATAAGTTGTACATCATTGGAAGCAGCGTAGGGGACTGTGCCGGACAGTTTCATCATGGGCGTGAGATTGCGCCGGCCGTCTCTGCTCTGAAATACCTCTTCTGAAGTCAGGTCCTCATCAAACTGATAGGTCCACGATCCTTTGAAGTAAACGGCATTAATCAAGTACATGATGTCTTCTGGCTTGATCTGCTCGATAATGCGATCAATCAATCCATTTGTTTTTTCATCAACCCAGTCATTAATCGTATCCAGCGAAGCTTCATCTGAAAAGTCTAGCGCAGCGACCTCCGCATCAAAATTCGTTTTATTAACTTCGAGGAATGCTGGAAGGACATCAAATTCGTCTTTGTACCAGATGGAATTGGCGACATTCAAATCGACATTAGGATCAAGCGTACTGAGTAAATCCAGGATGGTGCGATAAGAATCATTGATCGCATCTTCCGTTAATCCTTGTTTTTGCAGGGTCGCGATCATCTCCGTGCGTGTGTCGCCTTCTGCACCATTCAGCGTCATACCCAGCGCCATAGACACGCTCAAGGGAGAAATAAACATGCTTTCATTGGGCTCGCCGGCACTCAAAGCTGAAAACATGTTCAGCCCAAATACATTGTCTGAGCGGATTACTTCTACCTCAGCTTGCGTTAACGGGCGAATGGGTTCTGGCTCCCTTAGCTCGTCTTGTGGCGACTGGGAGTCACATCCAGTCAGGAGCAGGGTTAGGAATAGTAGCGGGATAATTTTGTTGATGGTGTTCATATATAAAGCTGCCCGGGAGACAGGCTTAAAGTTTGGTTGAAGCTGAGTGTGTGTAACCTGTGGGCTCACAAGCTCATTTGGATGAGTGTATTTTGAACTGCAGTGTATTTTGAACTGCAAGAAGGCCTCGTCTTTTTCACTGCTTGGCATATAAGTTTGTCATGGAGCGAACAGCTCATAGCCATTTGCGGTCTTTCTGTATGCGAGCGCATGTGGTCCACTAATCGCATCAAGTACGGTATCAACAGATTCTTGATTGGGCTGGTAATACGTGATCTTCCGTTGACCAAGGTTGCCAGCAAGACTCAGGCGCATATTGTATCGCCGGCTTAGTTCTGCTACAACATCTGTCAAGTATTCGTTTTCGAAGGTAAGTCCTCCCGTTCTCCAGGCTAATTTGGCCTCGATAGGGAGAGTGAGTGATTTCTTCGGAAAAGTAGTGTCAGCTGCGATTACAATAGATTCAGAAGGTAGCAGGCGGTAGGCGTTGTCTGGTTTGGTAAGAGATACGACATCTACAAGGCCTTCCTCAAGCACAACAGACGTGTAGTTTGCTTGTTGATCTGGCCACGCTTTTACATTGAAGCGCGTACCCAATACCCTGACTTCGGAGTTGAACGTTTCGACAATAAACGATTTGGATGATTTGGTTACATCAAAGAACGCTTCTCCGGCTAAATGTACTTTGCGATCTGCGCGTCCCCAGAAAGGTTTGTAGCTGAGGGTTGCGCCGCCACTAAGCAGTACGGTTGATCCGTCTGGTAAAAGCCGGCTTACCTGTTGGCCATAAGGCGCAGTGTAGATTCTTGGCTGTAACCATACAACTGTGCTAATACCAACAAGCAGCAGGATCATCGCGGCAACCCGCAAGAGCCTGCCTGAGTTGATCGAGTAAATGCGTGCGATGGTTTTAGGGGCATCTTCTGTCTGGGTGGCAGATGCCATGACCCTTTCTGAAAAGCCGGCGCTAAACCTGGTTTTGGGGAGCGTGGTAACTGCTTCTCTTAACGCCGAAAACTCAGCGTGGTCGGACTTTGCATCTTCTGATGACTTGAGCAGTGCATCGAGCAGGTTTTGCTCTTTGTCGTTTAAGTCTTCATCAAATGAACGAAGCAGTAAGGTCTGTGGTTTATTTGTTTTCATCGCTAAAGTAAGGACGAAGCTTATCGCGTAGCTTCAATTGTGCTCGGGACAAGCGGGAGAGTACAGTGCCAATCGGGAGGTCCAGGATTTCCGCTGTTTCTTTAGTGGAATACCCTTCAACCAGACGCAGGACGATGACGGCCCTGAATGCAGGTTTTAATTGCAGAATCGCTTTTTGAATCAAGGCCCCTTTTTCTGCATTTTCAACTTCCGGCGATGATGACTGCACTGTTCCTGCGTGCAAGGTTGTTGACTGCAGTGCAGTCATGTTTTCTTCATCCGTTTGTTGAAAGCGCGCAAAAAAACGTTTTCTCCGTTTTAAAGCATTAAGCGAGAGGTTAATGGCAATTCTGTTTAAATACGTTGAGACGCTTGAGTCACCTCTGAACGAATCCAGTGCCTTGTAAAACCGAATAAACGTTTCTTGTCCAACATCCTCTGCCTCTGCATTCCGTCCAAGCATCGAGGTTACAGTTGTTGCTACCCGTGTCTCATAGCGCTCTACGAGGCACTTGAAGGCCAACTGATTCCCTGAACGCGCCTCTTTAATGAGCACGTCATCAGGTTTCGTGGCCGCTGTTTTTGGATCAGCTTTCACGACACCTTTCATGGCTATTGGTGCCGGCGATGATGCAGTTGATGTTGTCAATTCGATTTGTACTACAGACGTTATTTGGATACATCTCGGGCCTTAGACAGTGCAATGATGTGTAATATTCCAGTTTGTTCGAAAAAACTCTTTGATGGGGATTTGTTGTAGGTACGAAGAGGGGTAGGAGTGCGAGAGGTACGAAGAGTAAAACTATTGCGAATGAAGCGTTGAATTATGGGTTGTTGTTTTACGGATCTCTCTTTTTCGTCTTCTTCGTATTGCTGACCTACAGTATTCAATCCTTAATTCGCATTAATAACGTACTTGCATCATGTTTTCGTACGTATTGAACCTTTCGAACTCATCAAACCCCTCGTATCTTTGAATCTTCTCGTATCTTTGAATCTTACTGCAGCGAAATAAACGCTTCATCTCCCGTCAACACAGTGCCAGTCTCGCTCATGCTTTCGAGGAATGCATCGCTTATCGTGTGTGGTCTGGATTCTTCATAAGGGTGCTCTACCCTGATATAATTATCTGTATAGCCAAACATCTTTTCGCCTTTTTTGTCCGCTTCCCACAGGACTGGGCGGGTTTGTCCTAGATGAGCGGCGTAAAACGCAGCGCGCTTTTTCTCTGAAAGAAGCCGCAGTCGGCGATTCCTTTTTGAACGTTCTTGTTTGGGAATTGGAGACCAGGACTCGGTCTCTACTTGTTCAACGGCTACCGTGTTGGGCCGTTCGGAATACGTGAACACATGCAGGTAAGAGATCGGGAGTGCGCTAATGAAATCGAAGGTGTTTTCAAAGCGGTCATCTGTTTCTGCTGGAAAGCCCACAATGACATCCACGCCGATGGCAGCGTGTGGCATTTTTTCTTTGATATATGCGACGCGGTTTTTGTAGGTGTCTCGCTTGTAGCGCCGGCGCATCTTGCCCAGTACAAAATCATCTCCGCTCTGCATGGGGATGTGGAAATGCGGCTGGAATGCCCGTGAGTCGGCGACAAAATCAATAATTTCATTGGTGAGCAAGTTGGGCTCAATGGAAGAGATGCGGTATCTTTGGATCCCTTCAACCTGATCTAATTGATGGAGCAGTTCTAGTAGAGATTCATCGGTATCCTGACCAAAAAGGCCGATATTAACGCCGCTGATGACAATTTCCTTGTATCCTCGGTTGGCAATGTCCCTGGCTTGCCGTACAGTTTCTGTAATAGACTGCGATCTGCTTTTTCCACGCGCGAGTGGAATAGTGCAAAAAGAACAGGAATAATCACAACCATCCTGAACCTTCAGGAAAGCGCGTGATCTCTCGCCGGCGCTATAGGCCGGACCAAAAGTATTTACATCATCGATACACGAAACGTCAATTTGCGTTTGTTCACGCTTTTCAAAGTCGTTCAGTAGATTAAACAACTGAAATTTCTCGTTCGCGCCTAGTACTGCATCAACGCCTTCTATTTTGGCAATTTCTTCAGGCTGCAACTGGGCGTAACAACCCGTGACAATAATAAACGCGTTTTCATTGGCTCTGAGTGCACGTCTGATAATTTGCCGGCATTTCCTGTCTGCTTCTTCCGTTACGGTGCACGTGTTGATTACAGCTACGTCTGCCGGCTCGCCGAAGGGCACAACATCGTACGATTTTTCAACAAACGAGTCCCTGATGGTGCCCGTTTCTGCAAAATTCAGTTTACAACCCAGGGTATAGAAAGCAACGCGATTCATTCGGCAGATATGGGGTATGCTGGATCAGAGTTATTTTAAATCAGGTTTGCCGGGAAAAACGGCAGGTTAAATGTAATTTTGATTGTTAAACGCAACACTTTGGCACAGGTTGTCGGTTGCCATAAGTTGTTGCCTTATAGTCTGTGAAAATTCTTCATCCTAGGCCCTTTACTTGGGAAATCTTGCATAACCTAACAGAATCTTGAAGGCAGGTAAAAGACAATTTGCTTATCTTTGGCTGAATTAAAAATAGGAGAAGCTTTGTTTGCCAGGGAAGGATACCTCATAATAACCATCGCGATATTGATTTCTGTAGTACTTGTCGTGCTCGGACTACAGTTTGGCCCTTATGTGCAGTGGGTGCTCTTTGCGCTCAGTGCATTTGTTACCGTGTTTACCTTGTGGTTTTTTAGAGACCCCGTCAGGACGCCTCCGGAAGGGGCTGCGGAAGGCATCTTGTTGATGGCGCCGGCTGATGGGAAGATTGTAGAGATTGTCGAGGAAGAAGAGCCGCTTTATATCAAGGGGCCGGCTAAAAGAATGTCTATTTTTCTGTCACCGCTCAATGTACACGTAAACCGCGCGCCGACCACAGGTGTTATTGAATACGATAACTATGTGTCAGGGGACTATCTTGTTGCATGGCACCCGAAGGCGAGTGAGTTGAATGAGCGATCTCAGCTTGGACTGAAGCATCCGAGTGGAACGAAGATTCTTTTCAAGCAGATTGCCGGCGCTGTTGCCCGAAGAATTGTGTACCACATTACCGTAGGTGATGAAGTGAAAGGCGGTGAACGCTTTGGTATCGTGAAATTTGGCTCCCGAATGGATGTCATTGTGCCGCCGCATATTGAGTTTGATATAGAAGTGGGGACCATGGTTACTGCCGGAGAGACAATTTTGGGACGGTTGCCTGAACCTGCTGGTAGTTTGGCGGTTGGTGGTTCATCTGAATCTGTGGAAAACAATAACTGATTCCATGCCAGAAGCAACTCCACGAAAACGGGGCGGTAAATCCAGTCAAGCCAAACAGCCCAAGCTGCGCCAAAAGATTAGCGCCTACCGTGCAACACGCCCACCACGGGGGAGAAAGCAAATTCCTCGTGTGGCTGTACCGTCGTTTTTTACACTGATGAACCTGTTATGTGGATTTGGGGCGATTACCCAGATCTTCGAAGGCAAGTTCGACATGGCCGGCTGGCTGATCCTGCTCGCTGCATTCTTTGATGCATTGGATGGGATGATGGCAAGGCTCACCAATTCCTCAAGCCTGTTCGGCGTAGAGCTTGATTCACTGAGTGATATCGTATCCTTTGGCGTTGCGCCCGGTGTACTGGTTTATGTGTTTGGACTCAATGAATTTGGCTTGCTGGGATTGATTGTTTCAGCTATGCCGGCGCTGTGCGGTGCGGTGCGGCTGGCACGTTTTAATGTCGATGTAGAGCTGGAAGGTGATAAACCAGAGTATTTCAAAGGCTTGCCTATTCCCGCTCAAGCTGCGGCTATTGTAACCCTGATTCTGAATTTTGATGATGCTACATGGTTCAACGATTACAGCATCAGCTCACTATCTTTATTGATTCCGTTCGTGGCGGTACTCGCTGGACTGATGGTTTCGACGATTCCATTTGATGCGCTTCCCAAGCCATCTCCCGGGTATATAAGAAACCATCCGTATAAATCAGGGGCCTGTCTGCTCAGCATACTATTAACGATCTTTTTGCAACAAATCGGTCTGTTAATCTCTATCATGGCGTATGTGTTGATGGGGCTGGTAAATGCTGCACTCAGGGTGTACAAAGCCGTGATGAGTGCACCGATTGAAGGTGCCGATGGTGAGGAAGAAGAATTTGAAGATTAGATCGGTTTTTGTGTCAAGTAAGTAGTTTGGAGTGCTTAGCAAAATTGGGCTCGCGAAACAGTGCAGCTCAAAACTAACCACCAAAAACTAACCACTAACAACTAGTAAAAAATGTATAAAGCAACCATAAATATTACGCTTCGCCAGTCTATCCTCGATCCACAAGGAAAGGCAACCAAGCACGCATTGTCAGAATTGGGATTTTACGGCATTGAAAAGGTTCGTATGGGTAAATATATCGAACTTTGGATTGAGGCCGATAATGAGGAAGCTGCCAGTGCACAAGTGACAGAAGCATGTGAAAAACTTTTGTCAAATATGGTGATGGAGGACTTTGCGTTCACATTGGAAGAAGCTGTAGCAGCCTAGGCTTTTTTATCGTACAACACATATTTTCTAAAGGGTAGCGCAGTATGGCGTTGAATACGCGTGTGCCTGAAATACATTTCTCATAAAGCTCATTTCGATTTAAAACTGATAAAGCAGCTTGGAGTACGAATTTTACAATACAAAACGCGTTGTTCACTCAACGTTCTCCGAACAGAATCCTGAGGTTCTCGAAGTCGTTGAGGTAGCGGTAGAAGAGCGGATGGATCTACCGTGGCGTGTTATTTTGTATAACGACGAAATCCACACGTTCGAGGAGGTTATTTTGCAAATAATCAAGGCCACCGGCTGCTCATCAGAACAGGCAAAGTCGTTTGCTCTTCAGGCCCATTCCCAGGGAAAGGCCAGTGTTTTTGAAGGCAGCTTTGAGGAATGTTTTCGCGTACAGGGCGTGTTGCGGGAAATTCAGTTGGTAACGGAGATCGAAGGGTAGGGGAGTGACGAATTTCGATTGACGAGTTTTGAATCTTCTTGGGTGGGTTGTCTGGGGCTTTTTTGGGGAGATAAAATCTATCAAGTAATGGACGATTCCGGATAGCTGGCGCTCCTTTATCCACAACCAAGCCGCATTTACTGCACCGAGTTAACCACAAACGAAGGCTTCGCCGGCTCAGGCTCTTTTGATTCAGCCTCTCCCTGATCTTTAAAGATAACCGGAAGAATAGCATCCGTAAGCTTGGCGTAGTCGTGTGCGCCGCGGGAGTTCAGGTCTATATCGAAGACTGTTGCACCGTTTTTGTAGGAATTGGCTAGGGAGGAGCAGGTTCTGATCTCTGTGCTTAACAAGTGGTTGGGGTAACGTCCCTGCATGTATTCTCTGTAGCGCTGATGCGTCGTTTTTCTGCCATCAACCTGTGTCAATACAAAGAGGGGATCGGCGAGCTTGGGGTTTAGTTTGCCGGCAACAAGCCGTATGGTCTCAACCGTTTGCTCAGCACCCATCACCGGTTGATACTCAGGTGTTACAGGGATCAGTACGTTATCTGAGGTTACCAGGGCATTCAGGCTAAATACGGTAATGGCAGCTGCCGTATCAAAGATAACCATGTCGTAGTCGTGTTCTCCGTTATGGAGCGCCTCTTTGGCGTAAAACACATCCGTGGCTTTGTTGAGATGACGCATCTTGCTTGTCATCATGTGAGAAGAGGGGAGTACATCCAAGGAGCCAACCCGTGTCATCTGGATATCGGTCAATTTGATACCCTGCTCAAAGAGCATGAGGCACGAACCCTCTTTCTGTCGCTGCTGTAGCCCCAGCATACTGGTCAGGAATCCTTGCGGATCCATATCAATAAGTAACGTTTTGTGCCCGGTGAGGGCCAGGGCTGACGAAAGGTTTACCGCCGTGGTTGTTTTTCCCGTTCCGCCTTTGTGGCTACAGATAGTAAGTACTTTCATGGATTTAATTGCTCCTCGGGGAGCCCGTCCTTGATCCTTCTACTCGCTTTCTGACGATCTCTCTGGCATATTCCAGTTTTTGTCTGAAAGATGGCTCAGTTTCGATTCTGTCGGCCACCGCTTTCACAGCATGAATTACCGTGCTGTGATCACGGCCGGCGAAGTGTAGGCCAATAGACTTAAGTGATCTGTGCGTAAATTCTTTAGCCAGGTACATCGCAGCATGTCTGGCTATCACAATTTCGCGTTTTCTGGATTTGCCTACAATATACTCAGATGGAGTCCCGAAGGATTCTGAAACAATTTCGATGATTTCATCCATTGTGACCTGATTTCTGACAGATCCGTAGTGTTGCAGGATGCTTTCTGTAAGATTTTGCGTGATTGGTGTGCCGTGAAGCGAGCAATGCGCAAGGATTTTTGTCAGCACAGATTCCAATTCTCGCACGTTGCGCGAAACAGATTGCGCAATCGTTTCTGCAATCTCTTCATTGAGCGATAGCTTGTATCGTACCGATTTCTGCAGGAGAATGGCGACACGCGTTTCAAAATCAGGCGCAGAAATATCTGTCGTGAGCCCCCAGTGGAATCTCGATATCAGTCGGTTGTGGATGCCCTGGATGTCTCCCGGCGCGCGATCAGCACACAATACAAGTTGTCCGCCAGACTGATGGATTGCATTGAAGAGGTGGAAGAACTCTTCCTGAGTTCTTTCCTTGCCGCTTAGGAACTGGATGTCGTCAACAACGAGCAGGTCAACCTTGCGATAGAAATTGGTGAACTCGTGGGCTCTGTTGGCCCGGATGGCTGAGATAAACTGGTTGGTAAAGTTGTCGATCGTTACGTAGATCGGGTTCTTTGCCGTTTTGTTTTTGATTGCGTAGTTGCAAATGGCTTGGGCCAAATGCGTTTTCCCCAATCCTACGTCTCCATAGACAAAGAGGGGGTTAAAGCTGGTTGAGCCCGGCTCTTTGGCTACAGCCATTGCGGCACTGCGCGACAGTCTGTTACCGGCGCCTTCAACAAATTCATCAAAGGTATGGTGCTCGCCCAGATTTAACGCAGCAGAAGTAATGCGATTGTTTGGCGCGCCTTGTGCGGGTGCAGCACCCGGAGGAGTGATGCCATTGCCCGGTGCCCGGTGATTGTTTACCGGAATGTTAGGGCGAACAGGCTGCTGGAGCCCTTGGGGCATATTGCCTGGTCGGCTCTGACCTGTAAATGAAGTCTGCGAGGCATGTTGCATACCCTGCGCTACGGGTGGCTTAAAAGGTACCTGCAATGGGGGCGGCGCAGGGGGCATCTTTGCGCCGGCCGGTGCTTCTTGTTTTGAAGGCGCCGGCAAGCGATCGTCAAGTCCCAATGGTAGCGAAAGTTGTAGCGTTGTTTGGGGGCCCAGAATTTCCCGCACGCTCTTATAAACGATCTCTATGTAATTCTCCTCAACCCATTTCTGATGGAATACATTCGGTACTTCGACGCGTAAAATTTGAGGATCTCTATCCTCAAGTGATATGGGCCTTAGTGGACGAATCCAAGTATTATAACTGTACTTGGGAATTACATCTGAAATTCTTTCCAGGCAACTGCTCCAAACCGATTGCACCCTCGCCGTCATACAGACTCCTTAGAATTATCAAATGGTAAAAATAAATAGGACCTGTAGAGTACGCCGAAATCTGACTACATTGCAAATGGGAGTTACCTATAGTTACCCACAGATTTTAACCGTACTTACTAACATTATCCACCGTGTTATTGACAGTTTTCAACAGGTTACCAACACTATTTCCGGGATCGACAAACCGCTGCCCACGTACTACCTTACATGCTGTAGGTAATGATGCGTACTTTACAAAGTCAGAATAGTTACTTCTGTTAAATTTATGACCCGGCGAATAATCCACATAGACATGGACGCGTTCTATGCGTCTGTCGAACAGCGCGATGATCCGAGCCTCAAAGGCCGGCCTGTCATCGTGGGTGGCAACCCGTTCGGGAGGGGTGTTGTGAGTGCCGCAAGCTATGAAGCACGGCAGTGGGGGATTCATTCAGCGATGCCGTCTAGTCAAGCTTTTCGACGGTGTCCGCACGCCGTATTTGTTCGGGGGGATTTTAAGAAATATCGGGCCGTATCCCGCCAAATGCGGCTAATTTTGAAGGATTACACGGATATCATCGAGCCGGCGAGTCTGGATGAATGTTACCTGGATGTCTCTGAATTGCCTGCGCATCTGCCCACGGCAACAGATGTCGCCAAGGAAATAAGGGCCCGTATTAAAGAGGAATTAAACCTTACGGCATCTGCCGGCGTGGCACCGATGAAATTTGTGGCGAAGATCGCATCCGATTACAAGAAACCGGATGGGCTTACCGTGGTGCATCCTTCCAAGGTGGAGGAGTTTTTGAATCCGCTTTCGGTGAGAAAGATGCCCGGCGTGGGGCCGGCAACCTTTGGGAAATTGGAGGAATTGGGGCTGTTAACCGTCGGGCAATTGGCAGCGCTAACCAAGGTTGAAGCAACAAAATTGTTTGGAAAACACGGATTACGACTGTGGGCACTTGCCAACGGGCAGGATAAGCGCCCCGTGAGGACCTCCTGGAAGCGTAAATCATGCAGTGCAGAGCGGACATTTTCTGTTGACATTACGTCTCACGAAGAGATCATTGAAATGCTCCATAAATTGGCGAAGCGCGTCTGTAAAGACATTCAAAAAGAAAGCTTATTGGCGCGTACCGTGAATATAAAAGTACGGTACCACGATTTTACTACGTTGACGCGTGCTTCCACCCTTATCTCTCCAACAGATGATGTAGGACTGGTTGCTGATGTTGCTGTTTTGTTGCTCCGGCGTACAGAGCCGCTCCCCCCCATTAGGTTGCTGGGCGTAGGCGTTTCAAATCTGATCCATCCTGACGCACCCCGGCAGTTGAGCCTGGGATTATAAGTTTTTTTGTGCAAAATGAGCCCTGAACACCAGGGCAACTTTGGGAATCCTTCGAAATTCGAAATTCCTTGTTCAGTATTCGATATTCAAGCGTTTGTCCATCTGGACAAACGCGACTAGGTTGTTACCGCGGGTAGTGTAATTATAAATTCTGTACCGGTATCCGGTCCGTTTTGCGTTGTGTGACCCACAACCAGATTGCCGCCGTGACCCTTGATCACAATATCATAACTGAGGCTTAAGCCGAGTCCCGTGCCTTGCTCTGCCGGCTTCGTTGAGAAAAAAGGTTCAAAGACCCTGTCGCGAATCTCTTCAGGAATCCCAATACCGTTATCGCTTATTCTTATTTCGACCGCATGCGCGTTCCGGACTGTGCTAATATTGATTTGTGGACTGAATACATCGCTGCTCGTTTGCTTCCTTTCGTGGACGGCTTGAAACGCGTTGCTCAGTAGATTTTGCAAAACCTGTCTTATTTCCTGTGGCAATATTTCTACGATTCCAGCCTGCGCGTCGTATTGCTGATGTATCTTTACCTCCAGAGCAGGATTTCTTGCCTGAAGGCTATGATGAGAGACCTTGATAAATTCTTCTATAAAAGCATTTAGCCCAACCGGATAACGCGTGTCTTGATTCTGATGGGTGTGTAACATCATGTTCTTTACAATCGAGTCAACGCGCTTGCCATGTTCACTGATTTTTTCTGCGTTCAGTTTTAAGTCACCAAGCTCCTCAGAGAGTTCCATTACGCGGATTTGTGGCTTTGTTTTGAGTGTTTCGCTGATCTCGTTGGTAAGGTCTATTGTGATCTCAGCAAAGTTGGTTACAAAATTGAGCGGGTTCTTGATTTCATGGGCTATACCGGCTGTTAAGTGCCCAAGGGAGGCCATCTTCTCTGTATGAATCAATTGCGACTGTGTGGCTTTGAGGTTCGTGTGAAGGGCTTCAAGTGCCTGGTGCGCCCTGTTTTTGAGCTGATATTGTTTATGAATAAGAAACGTGATAAGCAAAACGAAGCCAAGGCCGGCTATCAACGCATTACGCCATAGGGTCTGGATTTCCTGTTGCTTTTGCAGTGTGGTGATTTCTTGCTGCTGTTCTTTTGTTTGATACTGCGTTTGTAGTTCTGCCAATTTTGACTGGCTTTCTGCATTGAATAAAGAATCGTGGACGGCTTTGAATAGTCTGTGAGAAGCCAATGCAGCAAGGTGATTCCCTTGCATTTCGTAGGTGAGGGCGAGGCCAGAGTAAATATCCCGCACCAGTTTTTGGTTGCTGGCCTCTTTAGCAAAGGTCAGGGCAGGGAGTAGGTGATCTAAAGCCAGACCGCTCTGGGCTAGTTCTATATGAAGCTGACCTATTTTGTTAAGCGCAATGCCAATGCCTCGTTTGTCTCCAATAGCTTGTTTGATATCCAGTGCACGTTTGGCAAAACGTAATGCTTCTTGATAGTCTCCTTGGTCTGCATGTACAGTGGCCGTATTAATGAGGACACGGGCGATGTGATTCCTACCTCCTGTGCTTTCCCAAATACTCAAGGCCCGCAAATAGTACAGCTTGGCAGAGATCGGCCGGCCCTGATTCATTTCAATAAGTCCGATGTTGTTTAGTAGAAACGCAACACCGACACTGTCTCCCAGATTTGTTCGAATGGTGAGGGCGCGCCTGTAAAAATTTAGCGCGATGGAGAAGTCTTCCAGATCTACATAAATGTTGCCGGTATTATTGAGGACGCGGGCGAGTCCGGGTTTATTACCCATCTCTTCCCAGGTTATCATTGCGCGCATATAGTAGTCGAGCGACTCATCGTATTTGCCTGTGCGCATATGCACAATGCCCAGGTTGTTTAAGGTGTTGCCGATGCCTTCTGAATTATTTATCAACTCCCAGTTAACAAGTGCTTCGCTAAAATGCCCCAGGGCAATATCAAAATGACCCTGTAAGCTGCGTGTTGTCCCTTTTAAATTGGCTGACTCGGCTTGTCCTTTGATATTTCCTTCTTTTCTCGCCAACACCTCAATACGTTCAGCATGTACAAGAGCAGAGTCGTACTGGCTTAGCCATAGATGTGAACGGCCCTTAAGGTATAGAAGGTCAAGTTCTCGCTGAATATCCGGAGTGGGTTGTAGAAGAATTAAGCCTTCTTTGGCAAAAGCAATGCTTCGAGATGGATCTCGCCGTTCAAAGGCTTTTGATAATTGTGTGAGTACATCAATACGTTCATTGCCTTTTGTGATAATCAGTCTGGATGTTAAACTGTCGATATTTACCTGTCCGTAGGCAGTCTGCTGAAAACAGAGAAAGAGTGTCAGGAAGACTGCGATAGTTCGAATTTGATTGCATGAGGTCTGTTTATGATTGCCCGAATCTGCGTTTC
>JBGCEN010000003.1:0-10768 GCA_045106435.1 Rhodothermales bacterium | reverse complement strand
AGAGAAGGGGAAGCCGTTGCTCGATTTGTTCGATAGTCTGAATGATTTGATTATCAAGCTCGTTGATGTAATCATGTATCTGGCGCCCATTGGGGTGTTTGCGCTGTTGGCTGGTACCATTACATCTATTGCCGGCGGGGGAGGTGTCGTCGAGTTATTAAGGGCCCTGGGCTATTACTGTATCGCTGTATTGCTTGGTCTCATCATTCACACGACCATCACCTACCCAGCACTGATCAAGCTCTTTACGCCGGTTAGTTTGAAAACTTTCTTTAGGGGCATCGCGCCGGCACAGCTCGTAGCTTTTTCTACCTCTTCAAGTGGCGCAACCTTGCCCGTGACCATGGAGTCGGCAGAAAAGAACATCGGTGTATCTGAAGAGGTCTCTTCGTTTGTGCTACCCTTGGGTGCAACAATCAACATGGATGGGACCGGGCTATATCAAGCCATAGCAGCAGTGTTTATTGCTCAAACGATTGGTATGGATCTGTCTTTAGGGGCCCAGTTAACCATTGTCTTTACGGCATTACTCGCATCGATCGGGACAGCTGCTGTGCCGGGAGCCGGCATCATTATGCTGGTTATCATTCTCGAAGCGGTAGGGGTACCCAATGCAGGCATTGCGCTGATTCTTGGCGTAGATCGGATTCTGGACATGTGTCGGACTGTAACCAATGTTACTGGAGACGTAGCCGTTGCAACAATTGTCGCTGCCAGTGAAGGACAGCTCAAGGTCCCTGTGGAAGCGTAGCGCTTGCAGGGGAAAAATATAAAGACCGGTACGTGTATTAAGTTGAATACGCGTACCGGTCTTTTTTATGCCCTGAAATATCGACAATACAATATCAAGCTTCTCGGATTTTAGCTATATAATCCAATGCTGGAAATATGGTATTCATGCGCTGAATGAGTTGTAGCATGTGATCTGTACAAAGCCATTCAACATTCAAATATCTACGATCTTTTTTTATCAGGACGAACACTACTTCCTTGCTTGTGCAATGGGCACAGGTTTTCATACAGACCTCTTTTATTGAACACTGAGGCCTTGGGGAATGTGTGTATTGATTCCAGTGTGGAGCTGGAAGGTATGAGGGGCTTCTAAAGATACCGCAAAAGAGACATTAATGAAACCCGGTAACTGAATTGAGGCTCTCTTGCGTTGTTATCCCCAGCCTCGCGCGTAAGAATGAGGCCTGGAATAACGAAAAACCCTGAATTTTGCACACTGTGTCAGGAACGAGTCCCGGACTTCCTTTAGAGATAAAGTGCTAGTCCGAATTTAGCCGCTGCGCTTCTGAGTGCAGCAGATTCAGCCATCGTACTTGGATCAGCCGGCTGGTTGGGCTCCATCGTACAACTGCCTGTAGATTCTCGGGAGAATTTACCCTCTTTGGCGTGTATCGTAATTCTGTAGGCGATGTATATCCGGTCCCTTGAGCTGTAAATATTGGTGATCGTACCTTCCCATCCTGGAGCATATTGATCTAGGATGGCAATGGTGTCTTGCATGGTAAGGTATTTTACTCGGCGACCACTTTGCTGGCGTGTGTGGACAATATGGGCAGGGATAGGTCTTCTGAGATCAGCCACTATCTGAGATAAAGGCCGGCCATACGTCTCGTCATTTTCACTGATTTCTAATTCCAATGGATTTTCCGTTGAATCTCCAGACTTTTCTAAAAACATAAACTGAGCGTAATTAATGGATTATAGTCATAGCTCCCGTTCCATAACGAATAATACCCGGGCTTTGTGCAATTATTCGATAATAATAGGATCCGGCAGGCAGGGTTGATGCTTCTATAGTGACAAGCTGATTTGTCCCAGCCGCGATAGGGCGAGGTGGATACGAGCCTTCAAGTTGGCCCGCAGTGTTATATAGCTCAACGGATACTTGTGCAGCTTCTGGAAGATCCATTGATATGGTAGTCGAACGATAGAATGGGTTTGGGTAATTGTTTGTTAATAGCGTTTGTGTAGGGACTTCTGCGTCTTCGTCGACATTTGCCAGACTAATATTACGAATGCGGCCATTTTGTGAGAGGACAACTGCAGACTCAACTTCGAAGTCCACTACATCGAAATTCATTTCACTAACACCGTCTTGAAGAAAACTGGCTTGTAAATAAAATAATGTGCCCGATCCACTCAAAGTATCAACGCCGGCAGCTGCAATAAACACCTTGCCGTCCAGGTCAAGGTTATTGAGAAAGAGAAAGCCCGAGGCTATGCCATTTAATGCAACAGCGTCTTCGATTTCAATGATTGTGTCGTCGTAAGAAATTGTAAACTGGAATGAGATAATCCCAAAAGAAGATACATCATTTACAACCACTGGTATCATCACAGATTGCGTATCTGTAACAAAAGTATCCGGCAAAGCAACATTGATCGTTTGTGCATTTGCATGTGTAATACTAGCCAACATACTTGTGAACATGCAAAGTGCTAGAATCGATATCTTGAGCGTCGATGATGATATGCGCATGATTAAATGACCTGCTTCAATTTGTAGTCGTGTGCAAATATGGCATTGCAACAGCCTCTAAATATGAGACTGAGAAAGGCGAAGGTAGAATTGTTGCCACGAATTCAGATGTGCAAACACGCTATTGTTTGATTCATCAGATAGTTCGCAGCATTGGGGCGTCCCTGAAGAAATCAAATAATGATCCAATTAAATAAGCAATGGGCAGAAGTGTTGTCACAAATAGATGGATTGGTGTGTATTTGCAGCGAGCGTTAAACTTAAAACTTGAGATATGCCCGCCAATTTAGTTATTTGGGGTGCTCCCAAGAATACAACGACAGATCAAGCCATGCGCAAAGTCCACACATTTAGCATAATTATACTGGTTGTGATTTCTCTACACGGATGTAATACGGATGTGCAAGATCAAATTTACCTGCCGGCTGCTACAACACTTCCAGTCCATGCTGAATTACCTGTGGCCCTTGCCACCATGGAAGGAGATGAAGTCTCAACGGTAGAGGCATGGAAGGACACCAGGAAACCAGAGATCGAGCGCCTGTTTGCGCACTATATGTATGGTTATATGCCTCCGCCGCCTGCAGACATCCGCTTCAAGATTGATGCGATAGACGAGAATTACCTGGATGGTATGGCCATAAAAAAACAAGTGACCATAACGTTCGGACCTGCCAATACATCTTTCCATTTATTGTTGGTTATTCCTAAAGACAATCCTGATCCAGCACCTGTATTTCTGGGGCCGAATTTCCACGGGAATCATGCGGTGCTACCTGATGAGGATATTCCGTTATCTGATATCTGGCAGCCGGAGAGAGGGGAAGGGGTTGTAGACAATAAAGCTACAGAGGCCTCGCGTGGGACAAGCGCGTCGCGCTGGAGTATCGATGAAGTGATTGCCAGAGGATATGCCAGTGCGACGTTTTATCATGGCGACCTGGATCCTGATTATGATAATTTCGAAGACGGTATCCATGCGGCAATGAGGCTGGAAGATGGTAGCACGAGGGATGAAAACAGCTGGGGTAGCCTTGCTGCCTGGGCATATGGTATACACCGGGCGGTAGATTATCTCGTCACGGATCCGGATATCGATCCAGACAGAATTGCTGTAATGGGGCATTCACGAAATGGAAAAGCCGCTCTTTGGGCCGGCGCAACGGATGAACGGATTGCCCTTGTGGTTTCAAACCAGTCTGGTTGTGGGGGCGCAGCGCTAAGCCGGCGTAAAACGGGTGAAACGGTTCAGGCCATTAATGATCGTTTCCCGCATTGGTTTAATGAAGCATTTCGGCATTTTAACGACAATGAAGATCAACTGCCCATAGATCAGCATCTGTTGATTTCATTGATGGCACCTCGGCCGGTGTTGGTAGCCAGTGCTGAAGATGATAAGTGGGCAGATCCGGAAGGGGAGTTCCTGGCGTTGGTTGGTGCTGAGCCCGTATATAAATTACATGGAAAGGCCGGCTTGATCGTAGACGAAATGCCGGACCTTAATCAGTTGGTTGGAGCTGAGCTTGGATATCATATCCGTCCCGGAGGACATGGCGTTGGTAGCCAGGACTGGGGTGTGTTTATGGATTTTGCCGATCAGTTTTTTCACTAGCGCCCAGTGACAATCAGGCCGTATGCATCAAAAAGGAGGCAGTTTAATCTGGAAAAGATTGCTTGTCAGCGTCAATGTCTGTAAAAACACTTAATAATGCGTGAAATTGCTCACGAGTACTTGGGCTTTAAATATTATATTTATTAAGTTTACGGCTTGTATTCTTCGGTAATGTAATTATACAATAGGCAGCACTCCGAAGCGCTTCCCTAATAAACGGCAAAAAGAGCAAATGATCACATTCAGAAATAGCGTAACTCTTCTGATTATGCTTGTCCTTGTGAGCGGAATTGCCGGCTGTAGCGGAGGTTTTGGGGGAGGCCAATTGCGAACCTCAAGTTTGCTTTCAAGTGGTAGAAACTGGCAGATTATCCTGACACGTCTGAAAGTATTGGAGGCGCAGGAAGACAGATCTTTGATGGGTGTGCCGCTCAGTGATGGAGATGAACCTTACATTGTGATGTTTGGTGTGCAAAGTACATTTGGTACATCCGGATCTACAGTTGTACAAATCAACAACTTCAGAGACCAGCAATGGAATGATCATTTGAAGGTTGGCCAACAACGCACAATCCCGGTAGGAATGGGGTCGTTACGCTTTGAAAATGTGTCAAATAAGGAAGTCGTTGGTATCGTCGCAATTGCATTAGAATCTGATCGAACCCCCTGGAAAATTATCGAAAACAGGGTAGAGCTTGTCAAGGAAGATTTAAAGGCTGCCGTAGCGCGATCGGTAGAGGGCAGGAGAGAAGTAGACTATGAGACCACCGCATTTATCGATGAATTACATCAGGCGATGCAGGAGGCAGTGGGGCCTATTGCTACACCACTTACTACGGGGCAGGCGCTGGAAAATATCATCTTTTCTGGCGTAGACACGGATGAAGTAATTGGTGTGAACTCAATGATCTTTATGAAGAAACCGCCTACCCGTTCGCTGAATTATCCTCATTATCGCCAGTCATACTTAACAGACGTTTTTACTAATAGGGACTTTCTATTTAATAGCAATGCACTCGTGTTTCAAAGCGGGAGTTTAGGTGCAAAATACGAAGTTGAGCTTCGTGTTCGGGAATTGTAGGGAGCGAATAAAGGAATGGAAAGGAGGCGGCAGGAAGCTCGTCCGGTAAAGTCAAATTGGAACAGGTTGGGTCAGTTCATATAGATGGGACCGGTGAACTTGGTGACGACGTAAAGTCTTAGCTCTTCTCTTTCACTCTGTATAGAGTTTTCAACCTCTTCTACATCTGCACTCCAGTATACGCGATCACAGTCAGGTGTACACTCAAGGAAATCCATGTAATCCATCACAACCCGTTCCTCACACACAAGTCCAACGACATGTAAATCCCCTAGATGATCTTTTACCCATATGCTCCAAACTCCATTTTTTTGATTTTCCATAGAGTAATTGGTCTACTTTAAGGGGGGAGCTGCATTTCGAAGTGAATCACATGATAAGTGATGATTTATTGTAGGAAAAATTCTTTTGGGTAACAATAGCTTACTGTAACTTATCTCTCTGTTTTTTCCCTGAGTATTGAATCAGTAGCAAGGAGCGGGTTTAGCTAGCATACGTGTTTGTTTATGCTAATTGTAGCAAAACTTCTTCAGGAAGAGCTGGGGCTTCTTTTTCGTCAGCGTCTGCTTCAGCTGTGGTATGAGTTGGAAGAGGCGCTTCGCCGGCTTCGTGCGCTGGCTCAGACCCTTCATGCTCAATTACACTTGACTCAACAGCTCTGTTTTCTACGTTGGAACCGCCTGTGTTGATTATACTCAGTGCTTGCAGGTACGCTTGTAACAGCACGTGGGTCGGCGAATGGGTAGATAGAAAGATATTTAATTTGGGCGTGCTTCCTGGGGCGTCTGATGCTGGCAGCACAATCTTGCTTTTATAATAGATGCCCTCATCAATGGTAACTCGGCCAAGATACCAGTTCCATTCTTTTGCTTCTATCGCTTCCTGAACTGCACATTGGATTTCTGAGTTTACAAGTCGCTCGGTGACTTCTTCCTCATGCGTCAGGGTCCAGCCACGGATGGCGAATATCCCGCCAACATAGCTACATCTTTCGGGTTCAAGCTCAGACCATTCTCTGAGCAAAGTTACGATGGGCATAGGTACCAGGTATTTGTGGGATTCACTGGTGGGTGGAGTTTAGGGTATCGGTGGGTATAGTTGAATCTTAAATGACTGGAGAATTTTGTCGTACAGCCGGCCATTTTTTTGAAATATCAGCTATTGCATCTGAGAAGCGAAAAAATGAGTATATTAGCCAGCACAGTGCAGCTTGTTTAAATAGCCTACAGGAAAGCTCATTCATGTATGGATTTGCTGATTCAGTCTCTTTTTCTATTTCTCCCAATATACATGACCACTCGTCCGGGATATATCAAATATCCGGACTTATGACCTACAATGAGCGTAAGCTGGGCCTGGAATACAAGATTAATAGTAGCATGATCACGAGCGTGCATCCAACTCATTTAGGGACAACTTCGGCAGACAAACTTGCTGAATCGGCCGAGATTATTAGACATCAATTTGAGCTGGGAGGAATCAGGGATTTTGAGTTCAATTCAAATTTGTTTGCTTGTAGAGTGAGCATCATTGCAAACAGCCTTGATTTTTTTGAACAAGTGCATGGTGCTTTGAATGAGAAATTGGTTTTGCAAATTGGTAGAAAGGAGAGGAGAAATGCACAATCGTTTATATCCATCATTAAAGCCGATTTGTCAGAATTGAAGCTGAACCGGCTTTCAGGGGAATAAATTGACGATAATAAAGAACCAGGCACAACTGGCAGAAGGAGTCTCTGGCTTGGTTGAATTGGATAAAGACCTCAAAAGGATGGTAGATCTGGATGGCGTACCGCCTTTATGGAATCGAGTGCCTGGTTTTATGACACTGGTTCATATTATTCTGGAGCAACAAGTTTCTTTAGCGTCTGCGCAAGCTGCTTTTGACCGTTTGATTGATGTATTGCCTAAAGCTGAACCCCAAAGCTTTTTGTCATTAGATGATGCAACGCTGTTAAAAGTCGGGTTTAGCCGGCAGAAAACGCGTTATGTTCGATGTTTGGCAGAGTTGTTAATGGATGGTACATTGTCATTGGCTTCTTTGAAAGAAATGGATGATGCTGCTGCACGATCAGAACTCATGCAAGTAACAGGCATTGGACTTTGGACTGCAGACATTTATTTGTTAATGGCCCTGGGCCGAGCTGATATCTGGCCCGTTGGCGATTTGGCACTCATTAAGTCGATAATGCACATAAAAGGGTTTTCTTCAAAACCTGAACCTGAGGTAATGGCCGAAATAACAAATTCCTGGCGTCCGTGGCGTTCAATTGCTGCAAGGATTTTGTGGAATCATTATCTCATTCATCTATATAGACGAGCTGTTACGAGTTAACTACTGAATGGCCCGCGTAATTCTTAATTGAATATGATTAAAAAAATGAACCTTCATCGATGGCGTTTTACATTACCAATAATGTTATGCCTGCTATTTGTATCTGCGTCGAGCGCGCAAACTGTACGTTATAAAACTGAATCTCGAGTTAAGCTGCACATGCTTGGTAAAATTGGCAGCATGATCGGAAATAAGCCTGTAGAGAGCGAGGTTTTTGTAGATGCCCAGCATATGTTGAGCAACGACGGCAAACGAACATCAACGATATTCAGTATACCTGAAAGCAAGTTCTCAACATTAGATCATAAAAAGAAAACATACTACGATGTAACGTTTGATGAAATGGCATCTATGTTTGAAGGTGCACGAGAAGGCGCCCAACAGCAAATAGATGGTTCAGAAGGTAATCCTGATGATGTTGAGTTTAGCGTATCTGTAGAAGATATGGGCAGCTCAGAGAAAATCGCCGGCTACAAAGCTGATCGCATGCTGGTAAAGATTGATCTGACATTTAATTCAGAAACAACCGATGATCAGGGAAATGCGCAGCAAGCTTCCGGGAAATTCTATGCGGTATCTGAAGTATGGGTAAGCAAAGATGTACCGGGCCACGATGTGATGGTCGAATTTGGCCAGAATTATGCGGATAAAATGGGCAAAGCCTTCTCTAGAAATAGCGCTGGATTTGCAGCGATGCAACAGGCATTTATGTCCGACGGACGCATGCAGCCGGCGATGGAGAAAATGGCCGAAGAAATGAAAAAGCTGGAAGGCACGCCATTGCGCACTGTAACGTATCTGGTTGTTGGCCCTGAAGATCAGGAACTGGATCTTGATGCCATTTTTGGTGAGAAGAAAAAGAAGAAGAAAAGAGGAGGTCTCGGCCGATTTGCGCAGAACGCTTTGAAAAGCCAGGGACTCAACATTGGTGGAGAAGAAGAGTCAAACGAAAATAGTGGTGAAATCACCGAGCAAACGATCCTTACTGAAACTGAGACTGTGTATCTAAAGGTGGAATTGGTAGATGATGACGCCAAAAGATACATGATCCCTGGCAAGTACAAGCAGATTGATGCCCCTGAAATCTTTTCTGGTGATAACTAGACTAAGCCTGCGAAAAGCAGACTTAGTCGTATCCTGAACTAGATTCAGGATCCATCCCAAAGAAAAGCATCCACATAGCATTTTTTACGTAAAAAGGACAGACTACGATTAAAGCAAAAAGCCCGTTGAATGATAAATTCAACGGGCTTTTTAAGTACTGGACACTCCTGGTTATGCAGAAAACGCGTCACATTTATCTGTTTGTCCAGATTCCAATCCGCGTCTGAACCAATAGGCTCTCTGTTCAGAAGATCCATGAGTGAATGCATCTGGTTGAACACGTTGGCCTGCCATTTTCTGCATATGATCATCACCCACAGAGGCAGCCGCGTTGAGGCCTTCCTCAACATCACCTTGCTCAAGGATTTGACGCTGTTTGTGCGCGTGATGTGCCCAAACGCCGGCGTAACAATCAGCCTGTAATTCCATTGCTACGGATAACTTATTGGCTTCTCTTTGTCCAGCACTTCGTTGCGCCTGGCGAACTCGCTGTTCTGTGCCCGTGATACGCTGAATATGATGCCCCACTTCGTGTGCAATGACGTAAGCAACTGCAAAGTCACCATGTGCCCCGAATCGTTGTAATTCACTTAAGAAACTCAGATCGAGGTAGACTTTCTGATCACCTGGACAATAGAAGGGGCCAGTTGCTGCGGTATTGTAGCCACAGGCAGAATTAACTGCATCTGAAAAAAGAACAAGAGTGGGCTTGATGTATTGTGAGCCTGCAGCTCTGAACAAACCGTTCCAGGTATCTTCTGTGTCAGCCAGCACAACCGACACAAAATCTGCCGCTTCATCTTGTGCAGCATTTGCCTGTGTAGGTACAGAAGCTGACTGGCCTTCGCTCATCTGCTGCAGGATGCCGGTAGGGTCCTGTCCAAGAAGTAAACTCAGTAGCAAAGCGATAATTGCTGTTCCGCCTCCGATCTTGAGACCGCGTCCCATTGGGGCGCGACTCCCTCTTCGATCTTCGACATTACTACTGCGTCTGCCTGATTTCCAACGCATGAAGAATAACCTCTAAACAAAAATTAAATTAAGTATTAGGTTGTGCAGACTTCTAATTGTCCACACCACCTGGCTTTGGGGGTGGGTTAAAGCATAGGTAAATATCAGGAATAACGGCGGGAAATTCTACCAGTATAGGTAGATATGCAATCAAAATTCTTTTAAAGGAATTCTGCCAGCATGGATTTTTGCCAACTCGCCGGTTGGTGGATACTCGCATGCCGAGGCAAATGAGCATGCCCTTGCGCTATATTAACGCGAATTGTACTGCGCTCCGATTGCCACGATTTAACTTTTCCCGTTGCGTCAAAAATAGTAATGCGATCTTCAGATTCTTTACTGTCGCACAAAATCTGGTAAGCTTCTTTGGGGGTATAAGTAGTGCTTACATACCAGATATGCTCACTTATTGGAATGGCCTGGCCCAGTGCGTTGATGTCATAAACCAATTTCTTATTGGCGCAATTATCGTGGCACACGAACAGATTTGTACGTTCATGCCAGTTATCTGCCAGTATTTGAGATACTTCGCAGTTTAAGTACCACTTCGCCCGTGCATTCGCGGCATCCACGATCAAAAGACCAACGTCGCTTGGAATACGAGGGTCTATGATGCTTTTGTTGATTCGCTTGAAGGCCTGGTCTATGGAAAGCGTAGTGGTGAGATATAAGAGGCCTTCATTAAAATGGGCCACTTCTCCAAGCTTTGAGATCTCGTGGATTACATGTCTGTATCCAAGATCGCCGGCTCTCATGCCCACGGCAATGAAATAATTACCAACATCCGTCTTGTCGCTTTTTTGATCTGCATTGTTTCCCTTGTTGTTTCCTTTATGAATTTGAGCAGGTCGCAGGTTCTGGCGATGTAAGACGGTATGCTTCATAAAAAGTGCTCCAGTCTGAAGGTTGAACAATTATAAATCAGGGCTCGATATACAGGATTGCGATTAAATGAGTAAAGCAGAATGATTGCAGATGAGCCTGCAAGTACTACGACATTTTAACGCTTACCAGGCGAGGTGTTTTATTGCAACCTGTAAAAGAGTTGGAACGATTTAGACCTCACATATCAATATGTAAAATATAATGTGTAAAACATGTGTGGTCAATAGGGGGCTGTAAAATTCATGAAAGG
>JBGCEN010000002.1:0-5874 GCA_045106435.1 Rhodothermales bacterium | reverse complement strand
TGCGTATTTTGTGGGTAACTATGCAACCAACAATATGCTCGTGTTGCTCAATAATGCCGGGCAAATAATGTATCAGTTTGAGCTTACGGGTACTCCTGTTGCGACGCGTGTTGATGGGCAACGACTGTACATTTTGATGATTGGGCAGGGCCCGGAACCCAGAGTTACCAAACGCGGAGCTATCTATGTTGTAACCGACCCGGAAGTGGGCCCAGAGCTGGTCTTGGATGGATTAAGCAGACCGGTAGATTTTGAACTGGCAGATCTGAATAGCGACGGGCTCAATGATTTTGTAGTTTGTGAATATGGCCATTACAGCGGGGCACTTTCGTGGTTTGAACAAAACACTAACGGCAGTTTTGTCAAGCATGTTTTGAAGAATGAGCCGGGTGCAATAGCTGTTGAACTTCACGATTTTGACAAAGATGGTTTACTGGACCTCGGGGTTCTGATGTCGCAAGGAGATGAAGGTATCGATATCCATTTTAACAAAGGAAATGGCGTATTTGAGGAGAAAAGAATCCTCCGTTTTCCTCCGGTTTATGGTTCCAGCTCTTTTAGCCTTGTTGATTTTAACGAGGATGGAAAGGTCGACATTCTATATACCAATGGAGACAATGCGGATAGTTCGCCTGTGCTGAAAAATTATCACGGGATTCGTATTTTTCAAGCCTGGCAGGCAGGGGTGTACGAAGAGGTATTGTTTTACCCACTCCATGGCGCTATTTCCGCGCAAGCTGCCGATTTTGATCAGAACGGTCATCTGGATATCGCTGCGATATCATACTTCCCCGATTACACAACACAACCAGTAGAAAGCTTTGTACTTTTGATGGACGAGGGACAAATGAACTATACGCCACACAGTTTTGATGGGGCAGTTCGTGGCCGATGGTTCGTGATGGATGTCGGGGACATCGATGGAGATGCAGATGTGGACATCATTTTAGGGTCCAACATTGGATTTGGGCCCCGGGGAGATCAGACAGGACTTTTTAAGCAATGGGAGGAGGAAGCACTTTCCTACGTCATCTTGCAAAATGAACGCTTGTAAGAATCATAGGCTTTTGGGGTTAAGCAGGAAAAACTAACCACTAAAAACCAACCACTAACAACTATACAAGTATGAGAGCATTGATCAGTTTCAAGCCATTAGGCGGTATGGCCTCGCTTGTTTTAATCTGCGTTGCCGGCTTGCTGTCTGCGTGTAGTTCGGATGAGATAGACGCTGAAACTGCTTATTTTTTGAGTGAAGCCCAGCAGGCATTTGAGCAGGAGTCGTATAACATCGCTCTTGCTTTTACAGATAGTGCCTATGTAAAAAATCCTGCGCGTGCTGAAACGTTTTTCATGCGGGGCCGCATCTACACGGAGCTCGCGCGGTTCAACTTGGCCGATGACGCATATGCGCAGGCTCTGGCGTTAGATGATGGAATACAGGGCGCGTGGTTGAATAGAGGAAATCTTGCGATTAGAAAAGGAGAGCTTAAGCAAGCGCTCTCTATGTATAATACAGAGGCATCCAGTCATCCTTCTTCGATTGTGTATTTACAAATGGGACGTGCCTATCAGGATATCGGCATTGCGGATAGCGCACGGTGGGCCTATGAAAATGCACTCGCCATGGACAGTTCTCGTGCATCTACCTTTATGAGATTGGGGCAGTTATTGGGAGAGCAGGGAGATCTGGAGCCGGCAATTAAGTACTCCAGGAGAGGGGTTGTCCTTGAGCCTGATAATCTGAATTACAAATACGCGTTGGGTGCCTTGCTTAATTCCAAAGGCGATCATGAAGAAGCTGTCGAATATTTAAAACCCTTTGCTGATGCGAGTCCGTGGCATTACTGGGGGCATTACAATCTTGGGCAAGCTTTTCAGAAATTGAATAAAACCGAAGAAGCTGAACATTACCTGACAAAAGCTGAAGCATTGCAGGAGACACAAACAGAAATGGATCACTGGCAGATGATGGCCGAGTCTAATCCACAGCATTTGATGCTGTGGTTAAGATTTGGCTATGCATTGCGACGTGCCGGCAATACCACCGATGCTGAACGGGCTGAGCGCATTGCCTATGCACTGGCGCCTGATTATCTGGAAGGAACGTTTACTGATTCTACAGCGCTACGAGGACATCATCAGGCGGTCGTGAGCATAGCAAAAGGTGAGTTGGAAGAAGGGATTGAGATATACAAAGGCTTGCTCCGAAATAATCCACAGGATAAGTCGCTTTGGCTAAATCTGGGCGTAGCGTATGCCACCTACGGGCGCATTGTACAAGCCCGGCAATGCTGGGTAACAGCACTGAATTACGACGACACGTATTTACGCGCCCGTCGCTATATGGAGGATCTTGATAAGGCGTTCTACGATGCTGAAGAACCTGGAAATGGGTGATCCCTTCGGGAATGTAGAACTGCAGAATGTAGAACCCTAGACCTGACGGTTCTACATTCTGCAGTTTTGCATTTTACGGTTCTAAATTCTACTGCTCTAAATTCCCAGAGGGATTATCCATTTGGGTCAATCTCGTCTTCTTCCTCGTCATCACCATCGTCTTCCGGTCTGAAACCTGCCTGCTCCAGGGCGTCTGCAGGAGGGCGCCATGAGGTTGTGAGGCGGTAGCCGGCGCCAATAAATCCAAACCCATTTTCAACATTGGAAAGTGTGCCAGGCTGAACAAGGACAGATGGGTCAAAAACACCATCCGGCGGATTCCACGCGTCATCGACCAACATGAGCTCCAGCGTAACGCTCGTGATACCAACTCCAAAGGAAGGAAACCAATTACCCGTTTTGGCGAGCTCTTCTCTTAGCAACTGGATGTCATCAGAAAGCTTTACATCTACAACCCATCCCTCGGGTGTCATCCGCTCTCTGCCATCGTACAGAAGCTTAATATCTGGTTGACTGGAAACTGCATTGGGAGAATTGATAATTCTGTAAGTCAATTCTGTGCGTATTAATCTAGAAGTGGCACCTTCAACAAGGACTGGCTGAAAAACATCTCTAAAGGCAATCTCTGGTTCTAATTCTCTCAACTCCGATAGCGCGGGGATTTCAACCTGGGCACTACTCACTTGTCCATCCGGGCGCTCAACTTCAACACGATGGGTTTCTCCGTATTGAACAGAAAACGGAGCCCAGAAAACATGGCTATAAAATCCTCGCTCATCTTGCGTAAGCGAATCGCGCCACACATGGACTTCTCCTGTATTTAAATTGGTAGAAGTGAAGTGGGCATCCAAGGGGGTGGCTTCTGTTAATTCCAGTTTCTCTTTGACTGAGAATACCCGTACCCATTGGGTATCCGGGCCGGGTGTAAATACACCGTATAATGAAAAAGGCCGTTCTGTACCGAGTACGCCAATGACATCTTCTTCGCATCCAATAGATAGCAGTGCAGCCAGCATAAATGCTGGTAGCATAATGAAGGACTGGAGGGCGCTATGTTTAAGACGCATCATTCGAATGATAGCTGTAAACCAAGTGTAGGCACAATGGGTAACTGATCAACCCGCTGAAGTGTAAATATGTCCAGATAGAATAAGTTCTTGCGGTTATAGATATTGATTACACTCCCTTGCAGGGTAAATTTTGCACGTTTAAGCTGCCATGATTTAGAGATAGAAGCATCCATGCGATGATAGGCCGGCAAAACACCATTAAAAGGCCGCTCATAAATAACGCGTTTGGCGCCTGGAATCTCTCGTACATCAATCAGATCATCAACAAGAACAAACGCATCAAAACCGAGGGCTCTGCTGAATGGTAGTCCGGAGCCTAATTCCCACTTGGCATTCATATCCATGCCCCACAACTCCCAGTGCGCAATCACATTAATCTGGTGCCGGCGATCATGTGGTGGTCGGTATTGCAACCGTTCTTCGCCATACCAAAGCTCTAACTGGAATTGCTCTGCTTTGTAGCGTGTGTTTGAGTAGCCGTAGTTTACTGCTGCGTAAAAGCTGGGCCTGCGTAATTCAGCGCGAAAATCGAATCCCTGAGATTGTCCGGTTGCCGGCTGAACGCTGGAGGTGAATTCAGGGAAGGCAGACCACTCGGGTACAAACAAATTAGTAATGTCTTTATGAAACCCTTCAAGAGACAATTCAAAACCATCGTTTGGTGTGAGGCGGTAGCCTGCGATGGCGTGGAATGCTCCGGGTAATTTGCCGGCGCGAATGTCTCTGGCCAAATTACGTGGCGTTGGCTGCGGAATACTGGTCCAGGCCGTAAACACACTGGCTGCATCACGTCGGTCTGTAACGCCCAGGATTTCCTGGTTATAAATGCCGGCGGCGCCACTCAGCTGATGTTTGCCACGATTCCAAACGATCCGAAGCCTCGGCTCAACTTTGGGATCGATGCTTACCTGATAAAACTGCACACGCACACCGGGTTCAATATTTAAACCGCCGGGCCACTTGAAGTTGAGTTCGAGGTACTGAGCGGCCTCGTCGAGGGTTACGCGCTTTAATTCGATGTTTTGAAAAAGTCCATCCAATTGGCTGTCGAGCGAATTCAGGCGAATGGATACGCCGGCGTGGCCATCTACCCGGACCCCTTGAAATGATACATCTACCCCAACGTGTGTGCTTTTTATTGCTGACCTCCGAGAGGGTGCTTCAGCCGGTCCTTGCTGCGTATTAAGACGAGAGTGTGTTACATTAAATTCTGTTGTCGCAGAAATGAAGCGGGGGAGTACCACCCATCTGAATCCTATGGCTTCATTCTTCCATCGTACTTCCTCTGGAATAACGCCTTCGTCAAAAGTCTCATTCAGTGTGCCGCGATCATGTGTGCGAAGATAACTGACGGAGAACCGGCTTCGGCTATTCACCTCGGCGTGTAATTTGGCAAACATATCGCCAAATGCGAAAGGCATCGGGGAATCGATATACCGTGCAGCACCTTGCTCTATAAACGACTCGCGAACGGACGCCAGCAAAGAAACACGATTGGGAATGAGGGGGCCTTCGAGTCGGATAGAGCTTACAAAAGGAGAAATACCAACTGCGCCGGCCAGTCTGCGTTTGTTGCCATTACGCGTCAGAATATCCAATACCGAAGAAATGCGACCACCAAAACGGCTCCCGAATCCGCCGGCATAAATATCACTTTTGCTCAGGATATCGCCAGGAAACGCAGAGTAAAACCCAAGCACATGGAAGGGCTGATAAATCAGCATCCGGTCAATTTGTACAAGGTTCTGCGTGGGTTCACCCCCACGAACAAACAGTTGACCGCCGCGATCTCCAAGTGAAACGATGCCAGGAAGGGTGTTGAGGTAATTGATCAGGTCGGGCGTAACGTCAGGGGAGGGGATTAGCTCGAGGTCTTCCGGACGGATGGTTTGCTGGCCGGCTGTAACCCGTGCAGCACCACTCAGGCGTTCAGACTGGACCAACACCTCATCCATTGTCTCTGCATCTGGTGCCAGGCGCACATTTTGCGTTACGTTTCTTTCCGCTACAAAAGTAATTTCTTTTGTGAATCGCTCATAACCAAGAAAAGACACGATGAGGGTGTAAGTACCCGGAGGGATACGCCTCAAAACATATATGCCATCCTGATTTGTAACCCCGCCTGTGATGAGCTCACCGTCGAGTAATAATGCAACGTTAACGAGCTCAATAGCTTGACCATCTGAGTCGTCGCTTACATACCCACTTATCATGGCAGTTTGTGCCCAAGCTCCATGGATTCCAGTCCCGCCAAATAGAAGAAATAGCAGGAATACTATTAGTCTGTAGCACTTAACCAGACGCAATTTCCAGGAGTTTTGGGTTGGGGGAATGCTTGATGAAAACACGTGTCAACAACAAGCCCATCTGTGGTCAATATAAACGTTCCTTTATCAAAAAACAGACC
>JBGCEN010000001.1:0-9497 GCA_045106435.1 Rhodothermales bacterium | reverse complement strand
ATGAAAAAAAGACTCATTTTGTCCCGTGCAACTTCCATCGAAAGAAAACAATTCGGTTCATGCCATTGAGAACTGTACAAGTTACCCGGTACGTAACGCCATTACGTGAAGGCGGATCATTGCCGGCCATTGTTGAGGCAGATGACGATGGTACCTACGTCCTCAAATTCCGAGGAGCCGGCCAGGGGCCGAGGGCACTGATTGCAGAACTGTTAGCCGGCGAGATTGCCCGTGCACTTGGCTTACCCATTCCCGAAATTGTTTATATTCAACTTGATGCAGCGCTTGCACGTACTGAACCCGATCCTGAAATCCAGGACTTGATAAAAGCCAGTGACGGACTGAACCTCGCATTAGATTATTTACCCGGCTCAATTACCTTCGACCCTATTGTAGACGAGGTTGATGCAGATCTCGCTTCTGCGATTGTATGGTTTGATGCTTTTGTAACCAACATTGATCGTACGCCGAGGAATGCCAACATGCTCATGTGGCACAAAAAGCTTTGGCTTATCGATCATGGTGCGAGTTTGTATTTCCATCACGCCTGGAATAACCATCTTGAAAGAAGCAAAGATGCGTTCCCTGCTATAAAGGATCATGTTCTGCTTCCTTATGCGACCAAGCTTGAAGAAACAGCCCTAGGGATGAAAGAAAAGCTCACCTCAGAAGTCATTCAAGATATTGTTGGTCTGATTCCAGCATCATGGATGACGGGAAATACGCCTTTTGATGATATAGACGCGCATAGAGAAGCTTACATTGCCTACTTTGCACATCGATTGGATCTACCCAATACTTTTTTAGAAGAGGCCGCCCGTGCACAATCAATGTCTGTATGACTATGCAATCATCCGCGTGATTCCGCGTGTTGAACGCGAGGAGTTTGTAAATGCCGGCGTTATCTTGTCTTGCAAGAAAAGTGATTACCTGGGCGTTCGCATTGAATTGGATGAAAATCGACTCCTGGCGCTAAATCCCACGGCAGATTTGAAAACAATCAATAAACATCTGACCGCCATCACCAGGATCTGCAATGACGGAGAAGGACCTATTGGGCAGCTGACCAGACGCGAGCGCTTTCATTGGCTGGTTGCACCTCGTAGTACGATGATCCAGACGTCAGCCGTACATGCAGGCTACTGCAGCGATACAGTGCTTGAACTAGAACGATTGGTCGACACAATGGTGCGCACCCCCAAACCAGTTCACTAGCTCTACTTTATCCATACGGAGAACGTCTCGAATTTCCAATTGTTTTATTGCATCCCTCAATTGAAATTCGACATTCAAGACCTTGTTAAAACAAGGTCGGACTAGTCATCATCGTCAGAAACCACAATACCGTTTTTCCAAGCCCATGCCGTGACTTCAGCACGCGTGTTGAGCTCAAGCTTCATGTAGATATTGCTCACGTGCTTTTTAACGGTGCTTTCAGCAATAAATAGTTCTTCGCCGATCTGGTTGTTGTTGAATCCTTTCGCAATGAGTTGAAGTACTTCCATTTCGCGCCGGCTCAACTGTTGCAGCGAATTGTCTACCTTGCGACTCGGCCCGCGCCGTTGCTTCATCAAGGCAGCTGCAACCTCGCGGCTTAACCATCCATCCTCCCCTTTCGACACGCCTCTGACAGCAGCTACAATGGTATCCAGTGATTCACTTTTAGTGAGATATCCTGCCACGGCACCACTTTCAAGCAGCTTCGTAATGTATTCAGCATCTTCATAAGCACTGAGAACAAGTACACGAACCGCCTCCCCATCGTCTTTCAAACGTGTAGCAACTTCCAGCCCGGTCATCTCGGGCATCTCCATATCAAGCACCAACAAATGTGGCTGAAGGGATTTCGCTAAAGCCAAAGCCTCTTTACCATTAGTGGCCTCACCGATAACCGTAATATCATCTTCCTGCTCGAGTCGTGCCCGCATGCCGGCACGTAAAGGTGGGTGGTCGTCAGCCAGCAACACTTTTATCGGTGCAATCGCCTTTTCTGTAAACATATTCTATTGTTGTGTTCGCCCTGTCTACCAAGATACAAACTAAATTGCTTAACTCCTGATATGTTATGGGTTTCTCGCTATTACGATTCAATTTAAGCATAAAGGAGGACTTTATGCTCTTTATGCGTAATAGCTCAACAAAACACGACATCTATACAACTTGATAGCTTATCAGGCCTCAAGCCGTTATTCATCCATCGCAGCATCCGCTTCTTCTTCAGTTTCCACAAAAGTCCCCCCTACCAATTCGAGCACAATGCGATCAGCATCATAGACATTATCCAGCACCTCTAAAATGCCTCTGGCATCTACCGAAATAGCCCGGGCTGTACCATCACGATAGACATATTCATTGGGCAACGACTCGACGTTGCCGTCAAAGATGAGGCCGACAAGCTCGAGATTTGCATTTAGCAGGGGTGATCCAGAATTGCCACCGGTGATATCATTTGTAGATACCAGATTCAGCGGCGTAGACAGATCAAGTTCAGCCGGCTTTTCTCGCCACAGCTCTGGCAGGTCCCACTCAGATTTTCGGCCATATGTATAGAAGTGATCATACAAACCAAAAAATGTAGTCTTGTACGGCGCATGCGTCCCGTTGTACTGATATCCTTTGACTACTCCATCTGAGAGACGCAGGGAAAACGTTGCATCCGGTGGAGCGTCTTCGCCAAACACTTCCAATCGCGCTCGGGCAAGCCGTGCACTCAGGTTTTCTTCACGGTCAGTGAAATTACCGTTCTGCTGCCCCAGAGTAAAATAAAGGGGCCCCAAGGCATTAATGATGGGGACTGATATATCTTTACTGGAAAGATACCCATCATCGAGCATGGTATAAAACATACTGGAATCTGTCAGCGCTGTACTATCAACCAATTCTTCGGCAAGTGCTTCCGGCGTTCTGCCCTGCAATATACCGCGGTACGTGGGATCAGTTGGCCCCAGGTACTTTCTGATTTCTTTTAACCGCGCGAGGACAAACGATTTTTCAACTTCATTAGGAAAATCCTTGATTTCAGACGCGTCATTTTTGATGCCATCAAGCGTTTCTTGTGGGGCACCACGTTGACTCAAAAGAGCATAGGCATATCCGTACAATGCCCGGGTAAAAACCCTGGACCCAATGGATGTACCAAAGAAAGTTAAAGCACCCGATTGACGCGCTGTTGCTTTCTTTGAAGACTGCACTGCACTGATCTCATTCAGGACCATACCATACTTCTTTTTCAGATCATCATCTGCAGTAATGGCTTCAGCAATTGCTTTTTCTGCAGCACCTTTGCGCGCCATCAAATACGTATCTTGCAGGCCAGTAAGTTGGCCTTCGCTAGACTTTATAGAGTTTGAAATGGAGAAGTAGGTATTTCTCAATTCATCGATATCATCATCACCAGTGTGGTCATTTAAATACGATTTGAGTATATCGGATCGGGTCTGTAACACTTCCAGTTGCTGAGGCAGTGCAAAATCTCGTTCATACTCCAGTTGGCTGACCGTATTCAGCCGGCTTGTTGAGCCCGGGCTACCAATGGCGAAAACAACATCGCCTTCGCTTGCCCCCTCTTTGCTCCATGTAAAGAAATGCTCGGTCTTTAACGGATCGCCATCATAATCATAAACGCGGAAGAAGGTCATATCCAGTGAATACCGAGGATACGTAAAGTTATCCTCTTCCCCGCCAAATTTCCCCACCTTCAATTCAGGTGCGACAACCAGACGAACATCATAAAATCGTTTGAAGGTATACGCCGAAAACTTCCCGCCATTGTACAAAGACACAACCTGCACATGCAGCGTTGTATCTCTTCCTTTGGAATCACTGGTTAACCTGCGTTCCAACGATTCAATCCGGCGCTCTCTCGCTTCGGCTTCTTCTTCATCATTCTGAAAATCAGGCACCCCATCGTTCACGCGTTTTGTCACATCAGCGATATCGATTAGCTGGTCTACATAGAGGTCATCCACACGGCGTTCTTCCGCAATAGATGATGCGTAAAAACCATGATCAAGTAAAGATTCTCCAGGCCTGCTTACATCAGTGATACTTTCCCGGGCACAGTGATGATTGGTAAGCACCAATCCGTTGGGCGACACAAAAGAAGCTGAACAATTGTCCCCAAATCGCAAGGCACCGCGGCTGGCTAGTTCAAACCACTGTTCTGTCAGGTCGAGTCCGTAGGCCTCTTTGAAGTATTCCAGGGGTGGATTGTCAAAGGTCCACATCTTACCCGTATCAAAAGTCCCCACAGAAACAGTATCCATCATCGATACAGGCTTTACGGAAGCGACCTCTCGTTCGCTTACTTCTCTTTCCTCAGTAGACACCTTGGGGCGCTCGGTAATAACTGCAACTTCGCTCGTTGTTGTAGCACAGCCGGCCACAAACAGTAAGGCCATCAGCCCAACAGCAAATAAAGAAGTTTTAAGCATCGTTATCGTCTTCATACTGAACTCTAATATCTCTTTACAAAAGTCTGTGCTAAATATTGCTTTCTGCTTTTTACAGAACCTGATCAAACAAAAGAATTACTGCCCAGCGTCAACTTCAGCCTCTGTTGTGATCAATACGTCGCTGACCAATTCCTCTACCAACCGGTCAGCTTCATAGATGTCGTCCAGCACTTCAAGTATCCCACGTGCGTCTACCGAAACGGCGCGCGCTTTTTCCGGGAGGTAAATGTAGTTACCCGATAAACTTTCAATATTCCCATCAAAAATAAGCCCTACAAGTTCAAGATCTTTGTTGACAATCGGCGACCCTGAATTTCCTCCGATGATATCATTTGTAGATGCAAAGTTCAACGGGACAGACATATCAAATATTTCAGGAGGGTTTTGCCATTTTGCCGGCAAGGCCCATTCGCTATCATCTCCATAAGAATGGTAGTGATCATACATGCCATAAAAACTTGTAAACGGAGATGCGTACGTTCCGTTATAGGGATACCCCTGAACGACTCCATCAGCGATCCGTAAAGAAAAGGTTGCGTCGGGAGGTACGTCGTTGCCATACACGGCAAACCTTGCGCGGCCAATTTTACTCCCGATTTCAGTTTGCTGAGCACCAAGGCCGGCAAAGGCACTTTGATAATCGCGATACACATCAATAAATACAGCCACCATTTTGAGTGCGGGATCTTCTTTGGTTAGCGTTCCGCTTTCAAGGCCGGCTTTGGTCTGTTCCTGTGAAGCCAACATGGATTGCGCTATAATTTCCATCGCGCGTGTGCCGGCATCTTTGCCGCCCATCAGGTCAGCCATAATCCCCTCCTCTACTGATTCATACGCGTTTGACATATCCATGAAGCGCGTTTTCAGAAATTGGAAATCCAGCCCATCCGGTAGATCACCAATACCAAGCAATTGCTCCTTCATCGCGGCCAGTTGCTCGGCATCACCTCCGGCCGCCATTCTGTCGAGAAATGTATTTGCCAGCATGGCCCTACGCATCAGTGAAGAAGAATATGCCCCACTTGTTAGCGCAAAAAATGCAGCATGATGTGTATTAAGGTCTCGCATCTCAGTCTGGACATCATCCATAGACTTAATCACATCCCCGTACATCGTTCTAAGCTCTGTATTAGCGATGATGGCGGAGCGAAATTGCTTTTCAGCATCGCGCCGGCGTGCCATAATAACCGGGTCTTTTAATGCTTTGAGTTGGCCGGTATAGGCTTTTTCGGCATTGAGCAAAGAAAAGAGCTGATTTCTGACTTCATTCTTTGCTTCGTCTGTTGCCGCCGCCGCTTGATAAGCACGTAAAGCTTTGATATGCGATTGAATAAAGGCAAGCAAGTTCTTATCCGTCATATCACGCCGCAGTTCAAGCTGCGACACCGTCTCGAGTCGGCTTGTGCTACCGGGGTTACCAATGACAAACACAGGATCTCCTACCTGCGTACCGTCCATGCTCCACAAAAAGTAATTCTCCGGCTCGAAAGGCTGATCATCCACATAAACCCTGAAAAAGGTCATATCCAGCGCATACCGTGGAAACGTAAAATTGTCAGCATCGCCTCCGTAATAGCCCAATTGCAACTCTGGTGTTAATACCAGTCTGACATCATCATATCGTCTAAAGGTGTACGCTGCATACTTGCCCCCATGGTAAAAAGGCACAATTTCAACGACAAACCCAGCATCAGGTCCACCTTTGGCTTCTAGAATCTGGTTGGTTATAACGTCAATTGTATCCTGTCTTGCCTGAGCGCGTTCAGCATCCGTTTCGCCCTTTTCTTCAGCCTCAAGTATTGCTTGCGATACATCTTCAATTGCCACGAGCTGGTCCGCGTAGTATCCGGGTACACGTCGCTCTTCGACGAGGGAGCTGGCATAGAAGCCGTTCTCCGTTAACATTTCTCCCGCTGCTGATACTTGCGTCACTGCACTCCTCGCACAGTGGTGGTTTGTAAGCACGAGGCCATAAGAAGAAACGAAAGACGCGCTACAGCCCGGAATCCGCAATGCCCCCAATCGTGCCTTGTCAAACCAGGATTGCGCCGGCGTAAAATCGTAAGCCTGGCGAAAATGCTCAAACGGTGGATGATCAAAGGTCCACATCTTTCCGTTATCAAAACGGCCGGCTTTCTCACGGTCTTGGCCCTGAGCATCTGTAATCATACTGGCTGTAAAACTGAGCAGCAAGATGAAAAACAATGTGCCAAATCGACTGATCGAAGGAAAAGTAATGTTAAGTTTCATAATTAAATATTTTCAGTACGCAGCCATCTGCCTCACAAAATGGTGCCGGCAGGTCGGAAGTAATCTACTCTTTAATATCAAATACAAACGAATCGCCAACCATGCGCAGGGTGCCTGTATAGCTCGAAAAACAAGTGGGTACAAAGTTATCCATGAGGTTGGGGTAGAATTTCGTAATAATTAGGAACTCAGCACGCGTAAAATCATATATTGCCAACTTTTGCGAGAGTGGCGGAATTGGTAGACGCGCTAGATTTAGGATCTAGTACCTTCTGGGTGTGGGGGTTCGAGTCCCCCCTTTCGCACCATCGCATACTAAGTTATGTTGTCCGGGATCCAAAGTGGGTCACCGGACTTTTTTTTGCCTCAATTATTTAGGGGCTTGAAAATACCCACTGAGGTAATCATTCGACCAATTCCGACAATCAACATGAGTTAACCAAGTGGTGTCTGAAAACGATGCTGGACTTATCAGATGCTTCGCTTAGGCTCAGGATACGGCCCTGTCTCCGTATATATTTTGACTTTTCAGACAGCCCCTAACTAATTAACCAGCTTCTCATATTTCGAAAGATTCGCTGGGTCAATCCTCGACAATAAATTAAACGCTTCGGAGCTCAAGGGTGATTCTTCGAATATGGCAGCAATCTCATCAGCTTTCGAAGTAAAAAATATGTCGAGCACGTATTGCCGGGAAACAGAATCATACAACTCATCCAGGCTTTTGAGCGCATCAAGCACATTTTGCTGTGCCGTTTCTGTTTCTCTTACAAACAAATCCAGGCCGGCAAAGTGGAAATCGAAATAGGCCTGACGCAAAGCTTTGAATCTTGGATCCAGCATTTGATCAATCAAATCATTCCTTCCACGATCTCCGCCAAGATCAGTCCAACCGATTCCCCCACCTTGTCCCTCTGCTAGCTCAGCGATTCTTCGAGCCCTCTCGAAATGAGGTGTGCCACCAAAAGGTTCAAAGGTATCATAATCATACCCAAGCATCAGATACGCATAGAAATCGATGACAGACGTGAGCGGGTCTACTCTTTCTATATCAAAGATGAGCGGCGTGCCTTGTGCATAGCTGAACTGCCATGCAGCATCACTGATTTGAATAATGGTACTTACCTGTGGAACGCCGTAAATGGGCCGGCTGGTAGATAGTACAACCTGAGCAGAGAAATTGGTAAGCGTAAGTGCCTCCTCAAAAATGATTTGCATCAAACAATTGATGCGTTCAAATTCAAGATAGCGATCTTCCGTAAAAGATCGCTCATTCAAATAGATTTCTGCCCGCTCTGCCAGTTCATCTAAAAAGGAGTATTCACTCCCTGTTAGCTGTTGGTAGTTAACCGTAACGGTACAGTTAAATTCTTGAGCTACCGCTGGTAGACAAAAACAGAATAAAGACATCAAACTGCCTAGAAGCAGACATTTTATGCGCATCATACAGATTTTCAAACGTTACTTAAAATGATGGTACATGTCTGTATCTAACAAAATCATAGGCAATTTATCTGATCGAGATTTGCTCTTTAAGACTGTAGTGGATTTTCCTTAGCTTCCGCTTCGCAGATATTAAGGAGGTTACACACCCTAGTACTTTAAATTATTTCGGCTGTTTCCAAAACAGCTTGAATTATCAGGTATGTTGAATAAATCAAAAGGTATGTGGGAGTAGACAGGATTGTCTAATGAAGAGGAAATACTTCTTTTTTAGTCCCACTGTTTTGATGAATCATCATATCCTTTGCCTGTTATTCCTCTGGATGTCTCTCGAAGCATTCCCGGCACAAAGCCAGCCTTTTCAATTTAATATCTTCAACGGCGCACTTGCAGATGCAACAACAGCATTACCTGTGGCCGGCTGGGGGCCAAATCCAGCAAATACCGGTTTTCTAAAGGCCGCAAGCATCTCTTTTTATGCAGCAGAAGCCTATGGTATTACTGCCTTGAGATACGGAGGCACGCATCTGTCTCTCCCCTTCCGATCCACAGTTGCATCACTTAATGTGTCTGGCATAGGCATTCCGTCGTATCAACAAACCATGCTACAATTTGCCCTTGCGCGGCCTTTATCATTTGGCTCAAGCCGGCGCGTAATGATCGGCTTGAGCAATACAGTAAAACGAGTGTCCATTAAAGGATATGGCAACGACAATGCATATGGCCTTTCATTTGGCGCGTCTATACAGGTAGCCCCTCATTTATTCCTGGGACTTTCCGGGCAGCACCTGCTGCAAACACGGAACGCCTTGTATCTCCCGCAAACGCTTGGGGTTGGCCTGGCTTATCAACCAACCACATCAGCCTGGCTCATGACAGCTATTGAGCAAGAACTAAATTACCCAACAGTGATCAGATTCGGAGCGCTTATTCACATAACAAAGAACCTTAGCCTGCAATATGGAGTGGCTACGCATCCGGTAAAATATGCCCTGGGTGCACAAATTGGGCTGCGCCGGCTACTTATTCACCTTGCAGCAGAGCGCCATTTGATACTCGGATGGACCCCCGGGTTATCCATTAGCCTAGCTTTTATGCGCCAAAAAGATGCATCAAGCAGTGTCAATTAAAGGGCTCTGATCGAGCAATTAAAGGCCCTCCGTTCAATATTCTCTTCGTACATTTGTGGTAATCCCCAGCATGTGTTTCTTAGAACCTGTTGAGATTTGAGGTTCGCAATTGAGAGAGATGAGATTTTGAGTGATTTTGGATACGACTTTTTGAGCGCATAGCAGCGTTACGTGTGAAAAAAGCGGATTCAAAAGCACCAAAAGATCGCTCACTCAATGT